>JAUXCH010000071.1 GCA_030618975.1 Planctomycetia bacterium | reverse complement strand
GCCTTACGGCGTCGTCGACACGAACATCGTCGTCGCACGGATCGAGGGCCGGGATGCCCACGACGTCCAGGCGCACCTGGCGTCGAGGGGCGTGCTGGCGATCGCCTTCGGCGCGGACCGCATGCGCTTCGTCACCCATGCCGACGTGGACGACGCGGCGGTCGAGAGAGCCGTCGATGCCTTCGCCTCGTTCCCCGCGTCCGGCTGAGTCGTGCCGGGACGCGTTCTCCGCATCATCACGCGCCTGAACCACGGGGGGCCCCTGCGCCAGCTGTGCGCGCTCGTTCCCGGGCTGGCGGCGCGCGGGTGGGAGGGCCCGGTCCTCGCGGGGCGGTGCGAGCGCCACGAACCGGACGGCTCGCGGCGTCTCGCGGCGCTCGGGGCGCACGTGATTCCCGTCCGCGGCCTCGCGCGCGGCCTGGACCCGGCAGCGGACGCGCGGGCCTTCCGCGACCTCCTCGCCGCGATCCGCCGCTGGCGTCCCGACGTCGTCCACACGCACATGGCGAAGGCCGGTGCGCTGGGTCGCCTCGCCGCGAGGGTGACCGGGGTGCCCGCCGTGCACACCTTCCACGGCCATCACCTCCAGGCGCCGTGGCCGAAAGACGTGCTCGCGCGGAGGGTGGAACGTGCGCTCGCTCGCCTCACCGCCGCGGCGATCTGCCTGACGCCCAGGCAACGGCGCGACCTCGTCGAGATGCACGGCGTGGTCCAGGCCTCGAAGACACACGTGATCGGACCCGGGCTCGACGTCGAGGCGCTGAGGCGGGCCGCGGAAACGGCCCCGAGGAAACCGAGCGACCGGCCCCTCTTCCTCTGGGCCGGCCGCTTCGTCGGCGTCAAGGACCCGGAGGGGCTCGTCCGGGCCGTCGCCCTCTCGAAGCGGGCCTTCGACCTCGTGATGCTCGGAGCCGGGCCGGAACGGGCCCGGGTGCGGCGCCTCGTCCACGCCCTGGGCCTCGAGGACGTCGTCTCCTGCCCCGGACCCGTCGCCGACGTCGCACCCTGGCTCGCCGCCTGCGACCTCGTGGTCCTCTCCTCGAGGAGCGAGGGAGCCCCCCTGCTGGTGGTGGAGGCGAAGGTCCTCGGCCGCCCCGCGCTCGTGACCGCGGTCGGCGGGGTGCCGGATCTCGTGGCCCACGGGGTCGACGGCTGGTGGGTGCCCCCGTCCTCGCCGCGCGAGCTGGCCCGCGGCCTCGACCTCCTGGCCGCCGACGCGGAACTCAGGCAGCGCCTCGGGCGCGCGGCCGCGAAAGGGGCGTCGGAGCGCTTCTCGGCCGCCCGCCTGGCCGCGGAGACGGCCGCGGTCTACGAGGACGTGCGCCGCGGAGGTCGGTACCATCGCGGTGATGTCCGAGGATCGTGACTCCCAGCCGGCGGACGCGGCGGCCCACCCGCTCCGCGACCCCACGCTGAAGGCGCCGGGCGCCCCGCGCGCGCGCCTGGCGCCGTGGCTGAAAAAGCGTCTGCCGCTCGGCGACACCGTCGACCACGTCCGGGCGCTGATGAAGGGGCAGAAGCTGAACACCGTCTGCGAGAGCGCGCGGTGCCCGAACCTGGGCGAGTGCTGGTCGCGGGGGGCGGCGACGTTCATGATCCTGGGCGACATCTGCACCCGCACCTGCCGGTTCTGCACGGTGCCGAAGGGCAAGCCCCTGCCGCTCGACCCGCACGAGCCCGAACACGTGGCGGAAGCGGCACAGCGTCTCGGGCTGAACCACGTCGTCGTGACCAGCGTCGACCGCGACGACCTGCCCGACCAGGGCGCCGGCCATTTCGCAGAGACGATCCGCCGGATCCGGGACCGCATGCCCGCTGCCGTGATCGAGGTGCTCACACCCGACTTCCGGGGCGACGAGGCCTTGATCGACGTCGTGGTCGATGCCGAACCCTCGATCTTCAACCACAACCTCGAGACGGTTCCGAGGCTGTACCCGAGGGTCCGCCCGGGAGCCGGCTACGAGCGGAGCCTGAGGCTCCTCGAGCACGTGAAGGAACGCCGCCCGGACCAGTTCACGAAGTCCGGCCTGATGCTGGGGCTCGGCGAGGAGCCCGGCGAGCTGGACCAGGTACTCCAGGACCTGAGGGCACACGGTGTCGACATCCTGACGCTCGGCCAGTACTTGCGTCCGAGCCTGGCGCAGCTGCCCGTCGAGCGCTTCGTGCCGCCCGACGAGTTCGACGGGTGGACGGTGCGCGGCAAGGAGCTGGGCTTCCTATCCGTCGCGAGCGGACCGTTCGTCCGGTCGTCCTACAACGCCGCCGAGGTCTACGCGGCCATCGGCATCGACAGCGGGGCCGGAAGCCCGTGACCGCGCCGATCTCGCTGCTCACGGACTTCGGATCGGGCAGCGTCTACGTGGGCCAGATGCACGCGGTCCTGTTGCGACTGGCCCCGGACGTGCCCGTCGTGGACCTGGCGCACGACTGCCCCGCCGGGCACGTGGAGGCGGCGGCGTACATCCTCCGACGCTCGGTTCCCCATTTCCCGCCCGGCACGGTCCACGTCGTGGTCGTCGACCCGGGCGTCGGCACGTCCAGGGCGGTCCTGGCCGCGCGGACCGACCAGGGCCTCTTCGTGGGTCCGGACAACGGAGCGCTGGCCGAGGCCGTCGCGGGCGGCGAGGTCCGGCGGGTCGAGAACCGCGCGCTGATGGCGCGCGACATCTCCCCGACGTTCCAGGGACGCGACATCATGGCGCCCGTGGCAGCGCGCCTGGCCACGGGGACGGCGCTCGTGGAGGTGGGGCCGGTTGCCAGGCCGCTCCACGTCCCCCCCGTGCTCGAGATCGAGGACGGAGGCGTCACGGGGCGGGTCCTGATGGCGGATCACTTCGGCAACCTGATCACGAACATCCCGTTCGAGATGCTCGCCGAGGTGGGGGGGCCGGGCGGCGCGGTCCGCGTGCGCATCGGGGCCGCGTTCCTCGACGGGCTCGTCGCGACGTTCGCCGACGTTGCGCCGGGGCGCGCGCTCGCGTACATCGGGAGCGGCGGGCACCTCGAGATCGCGGTGAACGAGGGGTCCGCGGCCGAGGCGCTCGGCCTCGACGTCGATACGGAAATCCGCGTGGAGCCCGGCTCGCGATGACGACCCTCGCCTTCGTCGCTGCACGCGCGGGCTGCGCGGGCGACATGTTCCTTGCCGCCCTCGTGGACGCCGGCCTGCCCGTCGGCGAGCTGCAGGAGGTCGCGCAGGCGCTCCGGCTCGACCACGTGGAGGTCTCCTCGGAGGGCGTGGCGCGTGGTCCCCTGGCCGCCACGCAGGTGCACGTGAAGATCCGTGGCCACGTCCCCGGGTCGGACACGCACCTGACCGACGCGTCCGGTCACGGCCACCGGACACTCGGGGAGATTCTCGAGGTCGTCCGCGGCGCCACCGCCCTCCCGCCCGAGGCGCGCGGCGACGCCGTCCGCGTCTTCCGCCACCTCGCCGAGGCCGAGGCGCGCGTGCACGGCAAGACGGTAGACGAGGTCCACTTCCACGAGGTGGGCGCGGCCGACGCCCTCGTGGACGTGGTCGGCACCTGCGTGGGTCTGCGGCGGCTGGGAGTCACGGAGGTCCGCGTGGGACCGCTCCCCTGGTCCACGGGCGAGATCACGAGCGCGCACGGTCCGCTGCCGCTTCCGCCGCCGGCCGTCGCGCTCCTGCTCGAGGGGCACCCGACGTTTCCGGGCGCGGCGCGGGAGCAGGTGACGCCCACGGGCGCCGCGATCGTCAAGGCGCTGGCTCGCGGCACCACGGTGCCGGACGGCTTCGTGCCGCGCCGGACGGGGCACGGGGCGGGGACGTACGACGGCGAGGGGCTGCCGAACGTCGTCCGCCTCGTCCTGGGCGAGACCGCTGGAGACGACACACCCTCGGACGCCGTGCTCCTCGAGACCAACCTCGACGACGCGACCGGGCAGGAGACCGCCCGCGCGCTCGAGCGCGCGCTGGACGAAGGCGCGCTCGACGCGTGGAGCACGGCGATCACGATGAAGAAGGGGCGCCCGGGTCTGGTCCTGTCCCTGCTCGTGCGCCCGGGCGAGGAGGGACACTTCGAGGGGCTCCTGTTCGAGGAGACGCCGACCCTCGGGGTGCGCCGTCGAGCCGTTTCGCGGACCTTGCTGACGCGCCGGCACGTCCCCGTCGAGACGCCGTTCGGTTCCGTGCGCATGAAGGTCAGGGAGACCCCGTCCGGCCCCGCGGCCACGCCGGAGCACGACGACTGCCTGCGTCTCGCCGCGCAGCACGGCGTCGCCCTCGCGCGCGTCCTCGACGCGGCGCGCGTGGCCTGGCTCGCCGCTCGGTAGCGGCCGACCGCGCAGGGTCGACCTCGCGTGCCGGAGGCTCGTGAGGCAGGCGCCTGGGGCGCGACGAGGAACGAGCGGTGCGTGGCGCGTCCGGCGACCGGCCGCACGGGCGCGCCCGCAGGCTCGCGCCGCAATTGAGGTTGTATGTGCAACGAACCTTCAGGTTGTATATGCAACGAAGCGGCGCACTGCCTCGAGGAAGCGGAGCGCACGGCAGCGTGAGATCAGGCCGGCGAGCGCGAGCATCCGGTGCCGGGCGTCAACGGCTCACTTGGCGACGTTCTTCTCGAGCATGGGGGCCTTGTACTTCGCCAGGTGGCCGTAGACGGGGCCCCAGGTGCCGTCGCGCTTCCGGTCCTGGTTGAGGTAGCCGATGTCGCGGGACACGCCCGTCTGGTCCTTGAACGCGACGGAGAACTTGAGCGTCCGGGTCGTCCGGCTGCGGATCGCCGTCTTCGTGGAGTCCGTCCACTCCACCACGGACTCTTCGCTCCACGCCGGCGTGAAGATCGTCACGCGCAGCGCCGTCGCCCCGGGGTGATCCGCAGGGACCCGCGCGCGGGCAAACGTCTTGAGCCGAGCCGCGTCGGCCCCCACGTACCGATCGGGTTCGAGGTAGGTCTGGGCCTTCGCGGCGTCCCGCCGCTCCCCGTTTTCCTTCAGCAGTCGCGTGTGCTCCGCACGCAACTTGCCCAGCGCCGGATGGTTCGACTGGTACTCGGCCAGGTCCACGATCCGGCGCCCCAACTCGTCGAGCAGATCGTCGGCGAACCGCGTGGGCGGCTTGGAGCGGTCGCGTCGCCACTCGTGGTCGCCGGCGAAGACCTCGGTGATCCACGCGGCCTGCTTCGCCGCCTTCTCGGCTCGCGAGGTGACGGCGTACTTCAGGTTGTAGTCCGCGTCCTTGAACGCCTGCTCCAGGCTCTCTTCGGCGCGCTCCAGCTCGCGTGTCTTGCCCTTGGCGAACTCGACCTGCCGGTACGCGGCCAGCACGTCTTCGGCCTCCGCGCGCCACTCCTTCACCTTCGCGTAGAGCGCGGCGCCGTTGATGCCCGGCGTGATGTCCTTGTCGCCGCCCGCCACGTAGGCCTTCAGCTTCGTCAACCACGTCCGCACGAGCGAGTCGCCCTCGAGCGCGGCCCCGATCCTGGCGTCTGCCGCAGCCAGCGCGGCTTCCGTCCGCGCGACGAGCGCCTGCCCCTCCGGGCCCGCCGCCGTCAGGGATTGCAGGTGGTCCTCGAGGGCCTTCGCCAGCAGCTCCCGCTGCTCGCGGAGTTGCGGGCGCTCGTTCTCCTGGTTGCGCTCGAGGTACATCTCGATCCGGGAGATGCGCCGGTCGATGTCGCCCTGCGCCCGACGCACGTCGCCGGCGTAGGCGTCGGCCACCAGCTGGTCGATCTTCTGCTCGAACGAGGTGAGCCTCGGGTGATTCGGATCCGCGGCGCGGAGTTGCCCGATCAGCGCGCGAATCCCCACGGCCGCCTCCACGAGTTCGGGCGTCCGCATGCCGGAAGCGCTTCGAAACGCGCGCTGGATTTCGCCAAAGATCTGCTTCGCGTCGCCCGTCGGCGGGGGCGACGGCTCGGTGGGCGCGGTCTCGGCAGGTTCCGACGGCGTCCCGCCCGCGGTCGGGGAGTCGCCCCCTCCGGCCGCCGCCTGCTGCAGGAGCTGCTGGGCGCCGGAGAGCAGCGCGAGCCCGCTGAGTCCGCCTGCGCTCTCCAGATTCGAACGGTGCTTGGCGACGGCCGCGTCGAGCTTCTCCCGGGCCGCCCGGACGCGGTCGGCGTCGCGTGTCGCCATCGCCGACTCCAGGGCGCTTCGCATCGGGTTGATGTCGCGCCCGGCGCGCTGGAGGACCTTCTTCGCCAGGTCCGCAGCCAGCTTGCCGTACTTCTTCTCCAGATCGGGCAGCCTTGCGTGATCCGGTTCGCTCCCCTTCAGGGCCTGGATCTGCTTCGTCGCGTCCCGGAACAGGCTCACGGCGTCATCGATCTGCATGCCGAGCATGCGACTGCGGGCCTTCTGCAGGGTCGTGTTCAGATCCTGCGCGGCATCGCCGGCCTCGACGGGCCGAGCGAACACTACGCAGACGGCCAGCGCGAGGGCACACCTGAGAACGCAACCGGTCGAACTGCGAAGCGCGCTGCGGGTACAGAACATCGTGATCCTCCATGCCGGGGTCGGCGGTCCATGAGTGCCGCGCCTCCGCGGGAACACCGTGCGTCGTCAAGTACGCGTACGCGAAACTGGATCCCGCAGACGACGGCAGCCGACGAGACGCATGCGAGCCGACCCTCTCCGCGGGCCCGGCACGGGCCGGGAGCCTCGTGGAGACCGACGGAGGGGGAGCGTAGCACTGGCCGCACCGGCACGGAAGAGCCGAGAAGCGCACGACGGGCAGCGCCCACCGCGACCCGGTGCGCGCCAACGTCCGCACACGCTGTCGAGCCGTCTCGCGGACGGTGCGGGCTCGCCGCCCGGTAGCGGTCGCAGGACGGGTCGGCCTCGGCCCACCCGGTCGCTGCCGCCGCCCCGGCGCCGGCCGCGTCGCACGGAGTTGCCGAGGCACTCCCATGGGAAGGAGGAACGACGCCGACGCGACCATCTCCGGCGACTTCGTCGGGCACCTCCGGCGACCCCGTCGGGTTCCCTTCCTTCGCCGTCGCTCGAAGCGTTGGTCACTGCTCGCGACATGGGCCCTACCGACCCGCACTCAGCAACCGGCGTCGGCAGTGCGGCAGCGCTCGATCTCCCCGCCGCATCCAGACGACGCGAAGGCGTACAACGTACGGCGGCGCGGTATCCTGATCGGATGTCGGTGAGCTCCTACGGATGCCGGTAGCCCTCCTGCGTGAGAGTGGGGCGGTCGGTTTTGCGCCCGTGGCCCGTCCACGCTTCCTGATCGGTCGGGATCTGGACTGCGATCTCGTCGACACGTCTCCGGGCGTTGCGGATCACCACGCCACCGTCCGGTATCGACGGGGCGAGTACTTGCTGAAGGCCGAAGAGGGGTGCTCCCTCTGGGTGGGGGGCGCGCGGGTGCCGTTGTTCTCTCTCCGCGACGGTGACGCCATCCGGTTCTCGCCCGACGCTCCCGAGTGGCACTTCCGATCCCGCGTGGGGGGAACCTTCTGGCCGCCCGAGCTGCAGCTTGGCGAGGCCTGGCTCTCCCACCCGGCGTTCACCGATCCCGAGCACGGGCCGACACGCTTCGGCGACGGGCCGCCCATCGGCGGTCGGGATCCGTTCCGGTGCAGGCTGGTCTCCACCCCGAGCGGCCCGTGGATCGTGAAGCATCTCGGTCCGATCGGGGAACCGTTGGAGGCGAACGAGCACCTCAGGTTCCTCGCTGCCATCGGGGGTGCACCGCACCCTGCGCTGGCACCCCTCGTCGACGGCGGGGTGGCCCCCCACATGGGCGAACCGTGGCGCTGGATGGCGACCCGCTTCGTAGAGGGCACGAGTGCCGCGCGCCTCGTGGAAGCGGCCGATACGAGCGTGCCGCAGGTCCTGCGGATCCTCAGCGCGCTCGCCGGGGCCCTTCGACACCTCCACCACCGAGGTCTCGTTCACCGGGTCGTCGCCCCCGAGAACGTGGTCGTGTCGGCCACGAACCCCGCCGTGCTGATCGACTTCGGGCACACCTGGTCCGCAGAGCACGAGTTCTCGAAGCCGTCCGAGCTGAACGACGTATCGGCCTACACGGCACCCGAGGCGGCAGCGGGCGACGCGGGCGCTCTCGCACCCGCCGTAGACGTCTACGGGTGGGCTGCCACGGGCTTCGCCCTGCTCACGGGGAAACCGCCGCAGCGCAACATCCGTCCGCGTGGCGTTCTCCTTCGGATCCGGGAGGAGCAGCCCGACCGCTGGCGCCCATGCGACGAAGCGGTCGAGCCCCTGGTCGAGGTCCTGGTCCGATGCCTCTCGGCCGATCCCGCGCAGCGACCGGACGCGGCGGCGTGCAGGCAGACCCTGACCGAGGCACGCGCGCGAATCGGTCGACCGAGCCGGGACGCAACGACGATCCGCTAGACGCTATGGGCGGCGGTTTCCGCCTCCCGGATGCGCTTGACGATCTCACGCGCCGTCTCCGGGGTCACGTCGATCGGCTTGAGCTCACGTTCCAGCCTGGGCGGTGGCGATTGCATCGGGATCGCCTCCAACGTCTCGCCCGACGCCGGGACGCCTGATCCCAGTTCCTGCTTGAGTCGCAGCCCCTCCCGGGCCACCTGTTCCGGCTCGATGGAGACCCGCGGGCCGTCGATGGCGGGCTCCCCGTGGACGAACAGGAAGTGACCCCGCTTCACGAGAGCCAGCGCCGCACCGACCTCCCACACGCGGCGATCCACCGCCCACCGCAGGTGCGGGAGTGACAGCCACAGCAGGAGTGCCTCGACGCCGAGGTTCTCCTCCGCATCGACGAGTGTGCCCGAATCCTCTTTCGTCAGGACTTCGGCCCTGTAGAGCAGGCGACCCAGCCGCTCGAACAGCACCGTGGAGATCGCTCCGATCACCCTCCCTCGTGAAAGGAAGACCGCGCGCTCGGCGTCGCCATCGATGACGACGAGGGCACCGCTGGCCTGCCTGTTCTGGACATATGCGAGCATGTTCGGGAACTCCGCGCCGTGGAATCGACCGCATGCCACGATCTCGTGGCGCGGCTCGTCGCCCGTGCGCGGTATCGCGGACCCCAGGATCCGTTGGAGGAACTCCCCCGCCTCCTCGGGGATCCTCTGCTCGAGCAGATTGGCCAGATAGGAACTATCCGGAATGTCCATCCGACACCCTCCGGCCGGCTACGGTAGCAGATCCCGATTCTCGGGGGGCAGCCTGGATTCGGTGCGGCGTAGGGCGGTGTTCGGGTCCCCGTGGTGTCCGCACCTCGACCACGCTCCCGTACGCCACGGCCGTAAGCTACGGGTTGTGTTCCGTGGGCCGAGAACTGAGAATCCGACGGAGGAGGTGTTCAAGACGCCGGTCTCGGGGGCCCCGCTTCTCGTCGACGCCCCGCGAAACGGATCCCCGCAATGAAGGATCGTGAGACTCTGATCACTGCGGTCGATCGAGTCGTCTCAACAGCGGTCCCGGCCTCCAAGCGTTCGGCGGTCACGAACGTCTCCCCCTGGCGCAAGATCCACCGCAGCCTGCGGGGGCGGTACCCGGTGGCGATCCTGGTTGCGCTCGTCGGGATCGCCGTGGGCGGCTTCCTCGGGTGGAGAGTCGAACGACCCCTCTATCGCGGAACCGGCACGATCTACTTCAATCCGGTCGCGGCAGGCCCCCAGGGGACGGCCACCCAGAGCCTGCGCCCCCTGTTCGAGAGCTTCCTCGCTTCCCAGGTCCAGATGATCCGTACGGGGAAGGTCACGCGTCGGGCCATGGAGACCGAGGTGTGGCAGGCGACCGGCGGGTCGAACGACCCGGAGGCGACTCGAGCTTTCCAGGAGCGGCGAGCGATCGTCCGAGTGCCCGGCACGCACGTCGTGCGGGTGGAGTTCGTCGATCCCGACCCCGACGTCGCCGTTGCCGGCGTACGCGCAGTGATCGAGGCGTACCAGGACCTGTACGCCGAGCTGCACGACGAGGATGAGGTCGGCAGGGGCACAGGGGAGGAGGAGAAGCTCCTGGTCCGCCGCCTCAGGAACGGGATGGCTCGGCTCGTGACGCTGACGTCCGAGTTCGGCGGGGTGGGGGGGCTGGAGATCCGCCATCGCGCGGCAGCCCGTTTGATGATGTCGACGGAGGACGCCCTGCGGTCGCTGAGGAGCGCGATCGAGGGTGACGTACGCAGCCCAGCCCGGGTGGGCGCGCCCGGCTCGCTCTCTCCCAGCGAGATTGCCGTCGAGAGCAAGCAGATGAGGGCGTACCTCGCCCACCTGGCGCTCCAGGAAGCGGAGGAGAAGGTCCTTGCAGGGCGGCCCGAAGACACGGCCCTGCGGGTGATCGAGCTGCGCAGCGAGATTGCCGTCCTGAAGGAGGGAATCGACGACCTGGCTCGAGACTGGAACCAGGAGCGTGCGGCCCGGAATGCGGGGGCCCCGACGCAGCAGGAGTTGGAGACGCGGGAGAAGGGCCTGGTCTCCTGGCTGGAGGATCTCCAGGAACGGACCCGGGAGCTCGGTCGGATTCAGGAGGACGCCAGGAAGCTGCAGACCGAGAACGACGAGCTCAACGGGCAACTGCTCCGGATGGAAGCGCTGGACGAGGAACTCGCGCCCGGACCCGCGGAGGGGGGGCGACTCCAGATCGCGGATCCCGGCATGCGGCCCACGGCGCCCTTCCGGGACACCCGGAAGCTCTACGCGGCGATTGCGGCGGCCATAGGCGGGCTGCTTGGATTCTTGATCGTGCTTCTTCCCGGCCTGGTCGACCGACGCCTGAAGAGCGCCGTGGGCGCGGATGACGTCCTGTCCCGCGTGAGATCTCTCGGCCTCCTTCCTGCCCTACCGACCGATCCGGACGACGCGGAGGGAGGGCGGATCGCGACCCACTTCACCCACCAGATCCGGACGCTGCTCGAGATCGCGCACGCTCGCCAGCAGGGCGCATGCATCTGCGTCTCGGGTCCCGCCACGGGAAGCGGCAAGACGACCCTGACCGCGGCACTCGGACTGTCGTTCGGCTCCACGGGTAGTCGGACCCTCCTGGTCGATGCGGATCCGGCTGGACGTGGGTTGACGCGAATGGTGATGCAGATGCTGGTCAGCCGCGTCCGGCACGCGGGATCGGGGAACGGGTCCTCGGCCCACGGTGCCACGGGACGAGGCGTGGCCGGGGAGGCGGATCACCCTCTGCTCGAGCCGCTCGTGCCCCGACAGGGGAGTGCCCCGTACCCGGCGCCCGAGGAGCTCGAGTCGTTGCTGACGGGGGCCATTCGGAGGTTGGGGCTGCGAGGGGCGACCGAGATGGGCTTGGTGGACGATCTGTTCTCGCTCGCCGATCTCCTCGCCACCGCCGAGGCGAGAGACCGGCTCGCCTTGACGCTGATGGACGCCCTCGCTTCCGATGGCGAGCTCGCGTCCGGGTCGCCTGCGGAGTGGATCCCCGCTCGCACCCGGGAGCTCCGCTTTCCCGGGGCGGAGCTCGACGCGGTTCCCCTCGAACCCCATCTCTACCGTACCGGAGTGGACACTCTCCGTTTCCTGCCGCTCCCCGGCAAGACGTGTGAGGGTGGAGCGTCCGTCGCGGTGATTGCGGCGCTCCTGGCGCGCCTCCGCGATCGGTTCGACGTCGTGCTCGTGGATGTCGGACCCGTCCCGGGGGCGGATGAATCGTCGCTCGTGGCGGTCTACGCGGATTCCGTGGTCCTGGTCGTGTCCCCCGAGGATCACGGTCCGGAAACCGAACGGACCCTGGCTCACCTGGAGGAGATCGGGGCGTGTGTCGTGGG
>JAUXCH010000157.1 GCA_030618975.1 Planctomycetia bacterium | reverse complement strand
TCACGTGGACGCGGGCCGACCTCGGCGCGCTCCCGTTCGGCGACGCGTCGTTCGACCTCGCCCTCCTGTCGCAGGTGCTGCACGGTCTCGAGGATCCCCGCGCCGCGGTGGTGGAGGCAGCGCGCATCACCCGACCGGGCGGGACCGTGCTCGTGCTCGACCTGTTGCCGCACGACGAGTCGTGGGTCGTGGAGCGCTTGGGGCACCGGCGGCTCGGCATCGCGGGCGACGACGCCTGTGCGTGGCTGAAGGAGGCCGGCCTCGCGCCGGTGCGTTGGGAGGAGGCCGCCCGGCGCCGCGGCAACCCCTTCACCGTCCTCGTCGCGTCCGGAAAGAAGCCCGCGAGGCCCGGGGCAGGAGACGACGCGTGAACGCTGGCCGCGACGCCACCGACCGCGCCGCACGCGTGGCCGCGCTCCGCCTGGCGCTCGAAGACCGGATCCTCGTCCTGGACGGCGCCACGGGCACGGCGCTCCAGGACGAGAACCTGACCGCGGCCGACTTCGGCGGTCCCGAGCGGGAGGGATGCAACGAGGCGCTCGTCCTGGAGCGCCCCGACGCGGTGCGGCGCCTGCACCGCCGCTACCTCGAGGCCGGGTGCGACGTCGTCGAGACCAACACCTTCGGCGCCACGGCGTTGGTGCTCGCGGAGTACGGGCTCGAGGCCCGGGCCCGCGAGATCAACCGGGAGGCCGCACGACTCGCTCGCGAGGCGTGCGCGGCCCACGACCGGCCCGGACGAGTGCACTGGGTCGCCGGCTCGATGGGGCCCACGACGAAGGCCCTCTCCGTCACGGGGGGCATCACCTTCGACGCGCTCCTGGACCACTACCGCGAGCAGGCGCTCGGCCTGATCGAGGGCGGCGCGGACTACCTGCTCCTCGAGACCTGCCAGGACACGCTCGGCGTCAAGGCGGGCCTGCTCGGGATCGAGGCGGCAGGGAGCGAGCTGGGCGTCGACGTTCCCGTCGCCGTGTCCGTCACGATCGAGCCCACGGGGACGATGCTCGCCGGCCAGGACGTGGAGGCGCTCGGCGTCAGCCTCGAGCACGCGGACCTCCTCTACCTGGGACTCAACTGCGCGACGGGGCCCGACTTCATGGCGGATCACCTGCGCAGTCTCGCGACGGAGATCCGTACGCGGACGGCGTGCGTCCCCAACGCGGGCCTGCCCGACGAGGACGGCCTCTACCCGGAGGGCCCGGACGACCTGGCCGCCGCGCTCCGGCGGTTCGCGGAGCACGGCTGGCTGAACCTGGTGGGGGGGTGCTGCGGCACCACGCCGGAGCACGTCCGGGCCCTGGCCGCCGCGGTCGAGGGCCTGAGGCCCCGCGCGCCGGCCACGGCACGCCCTACGCGGCTGTCGGGCATCGACGTGCTGCAGATCGACGACGACACCCGGCCGGTGATCGTCGGCGAGCGCACGAACGTGCTCGGCAGTCGAAAGTTCCGCCGCCTCGTGAAGGAGCGGCGCTTCGAGGAAGCCGCCGAGGTCGGGCGCGCCCAGGTCAAGGGCGGCGCGCACCTCCTGGACGTCTGCCTGCAGGATCCCGACGCGGAAGAGGCCGCCGACATGGATGCCCTGCTCGTCGAGCTCGTCCGGCAGGTGAAGGTCCCCCTCGTGATCGACACGACCGACGCGCGCGTGATGGAGGGGGCGCTGAAGCGGTGCCAGGGCAAGTCGCTGCTCAACAGCGTCAACCTCGAGGACGGTCGCGAGCGTTTCGAGGAGGTCGTGCCGCTCGCGCGGCGTTACGGCGCCGCGCTCGTCGTCGGGTTGATCGACGAAGACCCCGAGCAGGGCATGGCCGTGACCGTCCAGCGCAAGATCGAGGTCGCCAGGCGTTCCCACCGGATTCTCACGAGCGAGTTCGGCGTCGCCGAGGAGGACATCTTCTGGGACCCGCTCGTCTTCCCCTGCGGCACGGGCGACGAAGCCTACGCCGGCAGCGCGGTGGCCACGATCGAGGGCGTGCGGGCCCTGAAGTCCGAGTTTCCCCGAACGAAGACCCTGCTGGGCGTCAGCAACGTCTCGTTCGGCCTCCCTCCGGCCGGTCGCGAGGTGCTCAACAGCGTCTTCCTCTACCACTGCGTGCAGGCCGGGCTCGATCTCGCGATCGTGAACAGCGAGCGCCTCGAGCGCTATCCCTCCATCCCCGAGACCGAGCGGCGGCTCAGCGAGGACCTGCTCTGGAACCGCGGGGAGGACCCGGTCGCCGCCTTCACGGCGCACTTCCGCGGCCGGGCGGCGCGCCGGGAGGGCCCGCAGCGGGAGTTGAGCCTCGAGGAGCGCCTGGAGGCCTACGTCATCGAAGGCACCAAGCAGGGCCTCCTCGAGGACCTGGACCGTGCGCTTGCGGACCCCGCCTTCCCCGTCGCTCTCGACATCGTGAACGGCCCCTTGATGGCCGGGATGGCCGAGGTCGGCCGGCTCTTCAACGCCAACGAGCTGATCGTGGCCGAGGTGCTGCAGAGCGCGTCGGTCATGAAGGCGGCCGTCTCCCACCTCGAGCCCCACATGGACGGCGAGGGCGGAGCGTCGCGCGGCAAGGTGTTGCTCGCCACGGTCAAGGGCGACGTCCACGACATCGGGAAGAACCTCGTGAACATCGTCTTCTCGAACAACGGCTTCGAGGTGCTCGACCTCGGCATCAAGGTCCACAGCGAGCGCCTCGTCGCGGCGGCGAGGGAGCACGGCCCGGACCTGATCGGACTCTCCGGCCTGCTCGTGAAGAGCGCGAAGATGATGGTCGCGGCCGCCGAGGACCTCCGCGCCGCCGGCGTCGACGCGCCGTTGCTCGTGGGCGGCGCGGCGCTCTCGCCCGCGTTTACGTACCGGCGCATCGCGCCGGCCTACGGGGGTCCCGTCGCGTACGCGCGTGACGCCATGCACGGGCTCGACCTCGCCCGGCGCCTCCTGGACCCGGAGGCGAAGGGCGCGCTGCTCGCCGAGTTGTCGGCGGACCGCGTGCGGTACGAGGAAGCCGCGGCCGTGCCGAGGCCCGACGCCGAGGCGGCGATCCAGAGACCGGCCGCGTCGCGTGTGGAGGCCGTACCGCTTCCGCCGGCGCCGCCGACCGACCGCTCGGTGATGCGGGGCCTGGATCTCGACGTCGTCTGGTCCTGGATGAACCTCCAGATGCTCTTCGGCAAGCACCTGGGACTGCGCGGCAGCGTCGCGAGCCTGCAGAAGGAGGGCGACGGCACGCTGCGCATGCTCGAGCACGCGGTCGAGGCGGCGAAGTCTCTTGCGCGCGATGGCGGCATGCGCGTCGACGCGGTCTGCCGGTTTCTTCCCGCCGTGCGCGACGGCGACCGCGTCGTGCTGCTCGATCCCGACGACGCGAGCGAGCGGGCCACCTTCCACTTCCCGCGGCAGGCGAGGGGGGAGGGGCTCTGCCTCGCCGACTACGTCGGCGGGACCCCCGGCGAGCCCGACCACGTCGGGCTGTTCGTCGTCACGGCCGGCAGCGGCATCCGCGAGCGCGTCGGGACGCTTCGGGACGCCGGGCACTACCTCGAGAGCCACGTCCTCGGTTCCCTCGCCGTCGAGACGGCCGAGGCGGCGGCCGAGTGGCTGCACGCCCGGATGCGCGAGCAGTGGGGGATCGGCGACGAGCCGACGCTCACGATGACCGACCGCCTGCGCGGCCGCTACCGCGGGCAGCGCTACTCGTTCGGGTACCCCGCCTGCCCCGACCTCGAGGACCAGGCGAAGCTGTTCGCCCTCCTCGCCCCGGAGGAGATCGGCGTCACGTTGACCGAGGGCTTCATGATGGATCCCGAGGCCAGCGTATCGGCCCTGGTCTTCCACCACCCCGCGGCGAAGTACTTCAGCGCCCAAACCTAGGATCCAATGCCGAACATCATCACCCGGTACCAATGTTCGGCATTGGGATGCCCAACTTCGCCGGTCACGACTTCGCCGGTCTCCGGGAGCCCGCCTTGAAGATCACGACCTGGAACGTCAACTCCGTCCGCGCCCGCCTCGAGCGCGTGCTCGACTGGCTCGATCGCCGGCAGCCCGACGTGGCCGTGCTGCAGGAGACGAAGGTCGTGGACGACGCGTTCCCGCGCGAGGCATTCGAGGAGCGCGGCTACCACGTCGAGACGTACGGCCAGAAGACCTACAACGGCGTGGCGATGATCGGCCGCAAGCCGTTCGAGCAGGTCGTCCGGGGCTTCGGCGACGACCCGGAGGAGCAGCGTCGCCTCCTCGCGGCCGTCGTCGAGGGCGTCCGCATCGTCAACGTCTACGTCCCCAACGGCCAGGCCCTCGATAGCCCGGAGTACCCCTTCAAGCTCGAGTGGCTCGCCCGCCTCCGCACCTTCCTCGACGACTGGGCGCCCGCCGACGAGGCGGTGCTGGTGATGGGCGACTTCAACGTCGCGCCCACCGACCTCGACGTCCACGACCCCGAGGCCTGGCGCGGCAAGGTGCTGTGCAGCGAGGCCGAGCGGGACGCGCTAGCCCGCGTCTGCGGCTGGGGGCTCTCCGATCTGTTCCGGGAGCACGACGAGGAGGGCGGTCGCTACACCTGGTGGGACTACCGCACGCTCGCCTTCCCCCGCAACGCCGGCCTGCGCATCGACCTCGTCCTGGGCAGCGAGGCCGCGTCCGAGCGGTGCGGCGGCGTCGTCATCGAGCGCGAGGAGCGCAAGGGGCCGAAGCCGTCGGACCACGCCCCCGTGACGGCCTTCCTGGACGAAGACCCGGCGTGACGGCCGCGTGGATGCGGTCCCCCGGTCGCCCGGACAACCTCCAGGACCCACCTCGTCCGGGTGCGGCGCATTCCGGCCGGCTCAGCGCCGGACGTACCTCCCGCCGTTTTGCGCGGCGAGCTGTTTCATCAAGTCCGCGTCCATGCCGATCGAGACCGCGTGGATCGCCACGCGCTTCGTCTGGTTGAGGCGCCGTACGGCGCGCAGGATGTCCTCCTTGGCGACGTACTTGCCGGATCCCGGCATTCCGTCCGAGAGCACGAAGATGGTGTCCACCTCCTCCTCGAGCAGCGCCCTCTCCAGACCGTCGTAGAGGTTCGTGCCCCCCGTGGGCTTCTTCTGCAGGAGGTGCTTTGCGAGCTCCGCGCGGTTCTTCGAGGTCAGCCGGGTCAGGTGATCCTGCCAGGGGTGGATCGTCGTGTGGAAGAGGATCACGTTCACGAAGTCGCGGTTCTTCATCCCCTTCACCGCCCCCAGGACCTCCTTGACCGCCAGGTCGAGCCGGTTGCCGCTCGGCGCGCCCGTTGTCGTCGGCCGCGCGTCCTCCGCGCTCATCGACCCGCTCTGGTCGATCACGAAGATCACGCGTCCCGACCGGACGGGGATGCCGTAGAAGCCGGCCCGTGTCCCGCCGGCGTCCTGCGGGGGGAGGTCGTTCACCGTCTCGGGCATCTCGAAGCCCTTGCCTTCCTCCTTCCACCACCGGCGCCAGAGGACCGCGTCGTCGTACAGGTTCAAGCCCGTGATGCGGTAGAGCGCGTTGGCGACCGCGTCGAGGATCCGCGCCTCATCCTCCCTCTCGAGCCGCTCGATGAGCGGCACGATCGCACCCTCGTGCCGCAGGACGGCCAGGGCCTCCGCCGCCGCCTGCCGGACCGATCGGTGCTCGTGCCCCAGGTTCGGGAGGATCCTCCGGGCCAGCTTCGCTTCGCCGGTGGCCGCCGCCGCGTCGATGGCGAGGACGCGGTCCTCCCAGCGCCGTGACGAGAGCAGGGTCAGGAAGAACGCGCGGACACGCGGCTCTCGCATGCCCACCCGGGCCAGGGCGCGGAGGGCCGCCTGACGGACGTCGCTCTTCTTCTTCCGCGCCCGCCCGAGCAGCAGGTCGACCGACCGCGGATCCCCGTGGTCGCCGAGCGCCTCCAGGAGCGCCGAGAGAACCGCCGGATCCCGCTCGCGCTTCCCACGCGCCATCAGGACGTCCGTGACGCGCTGCTCGGGGATCCCCGCCAGCACCTGCGCGACGAGCTCGCGGACCTTCGGATCCTTGTCCTTCAGACCCCGAAGCAGCGCGTCGATCGCGCCGGGGTCGCGCACGGGGGCGAGCCGACGCGTCACGCGCAGCTCGACGGCCGGGGTGCCCTCCTGGGCCATCGCCAGCAACGCCTCCACGCTCTCCGCGTCGCCGATCGCCGCCAGCACGTCCACCGCCGCCTTCGCGAGGACCTCCTGGACGGGCCGGCGGGCGGCCAGCTTCAGGGCCAACGCCCGGGTCTCCGGGTGGTCGATCGCGTACAGGTCGCGGATGGCCCGGGCGGCCAGCGAGGTGTGCGTGCTCGACGCCGCGGAAACCACGACGTCCGGCGGCGGGCCGTCGGAGAGCGACCGGAGCCCGTTGTAGATCTGGTGGCGCACGGCGTCCGTCGCGCCCGTCCGCCATTCGCGGAGAACCGCCTGCACGGCGTCCTCGGAGCCGAGGTAGACGAGGTAGCGCGCCGCGGTGCCTACGATCGAAGCCTCGTTGCTGCCGAGCAGGTCCCGGTAGACCGGCTCGCGCCCCGGGTGATCCATTCCGTGAAGCGCTTGGATCGCGCCCGACGCCACGCCCGGAGGGCTCCACATGGACTTCGCCATCTCGACGACGGCCGTCCCTCCGTCCTCGAGGTAGGCGGGGTTGCCCAGCGCGCGGGCGGCCGCCGCGCGGACGCCCACGTCGGTCTCGGTACGCACCACGCCGAGGAGGAGCGCCAGCGCCCCCTGCGTGCCGAGCCGCCCGATCTTCTGGATCGTCGCGTAGCGATTCGCGTACGGCTTGCCCCGCTCCTGCTCGAAGAGCGCCTTCAACGCGTCCCACGACTCCGTCGGCGGCGTCTCCGGCGCGCCGGCTCGCGGGAAGCCGACGCGCGGCCACCGGCGCGGGCGGGCCGGCGGCACCTCGTCCACCCGGACGAAGCGCACAGTGCGCCCCGAGGGCGAGAGCACCTCCGCCTTCCAACCCTCGCCCCGCACGCGGAACGGCTTCCCGAGGCCGACCTCCTCGTGGCTGTCGCTGCCGGTCGTGAACCGGCCGTTGCCGTCCACGTCCACGAACAGGTGGGCGCGTTCGGGATCGTCGAAGCGCAGATCCGCCCGGTCGTCCAGCAACGCGACCAGTCGAAGCCTCCCGCCGAGCACCACGCGGCCACGCCGGTGGACCCACGGCGTGATGCGGACCTTGTCCGGCGCGTCGCCTGCCACGCGCTGGAAGCGGACCGGCACCGGCTCGCCGGCTGCGCCTCCCTCGCCGTCCTCCTCCCCCGCGTACGAGACCGGCACGCTCTCCGTGCGCACGCCTGCCTGCCCGGCGCCCCACCACGTCGTCGAGGTCTCGTCGGTCAGGTCGCCGTCGCGGTCGAGGTCGACGAAGAGGCGTTCGTGGCCCGGGGCGACGTCGAGCGCCAGGAGCAGCCCCTGCCCCGTGCCCCAGCGGATCCGCGCGTAGCGACCGTCGCGGAGTGTCTCGAGCGGCTCGACGTCCTCCGGCGGCTCCGGGTGGAAGGGGAGGGTCATGATGCGGACGCCGCCGACCCGGCCCGGCTCCCACTCCAGCGCGCACTGGGCGGTACCGCGCCCCGCCGCCTTCTCTTCTTCCGCCGCCGTCGGGTGCGGGGACAGGGCGGCGACCGTCAGCGCCCCGAGCAGTGCGAGGGCCGGCCAACGGAGAAGGGAGCGGCGCATGGCGGTTGATTCTAGGGGCCGGCGACGAGCGGCACGAGGCGCGCCCGCGGCGGTAGCCACGCGGCGCGGAGCCGCGAGCCCCACCCCGCGGCCCTGTAGCTCATCTCCACCGTTCGAGTGGCGCAGGACCCCACGCACGAGGAGCCTGGAAGGTCCGGCGCCCCGGAGAGTCCCCCGCGTTGTCGGCAGGGTGAACCGGTTCCGGGCCGGTCGGCAACCTGTACCGTGGAGGACCCTTGAGGCCCGCATCCCCCGACCCCCAGCAGCTCCTGGCGCACGGCGCCCTCGTGCGAGGCGTCGCGCGCGCCGTCCTCGGCGGCGACGACGGGGTGGACGACGTCGTCCAGGACACCTGGCTCGCGGCGCTGGGTTCGGCCCCGCGTCGGCCCCGTCGGCTGCGCGCCTGGCTCGCCGGCATCGCCCGCCGGCAGGCCGCCCAGCGGATCCGCTCCCGCGTTCGGGAGAGACGTCGGATCGCGACCCTCGCGGAGCGCCGACCCGGTCCCACCGACGGGGCGGACCCGGCGCAAGTCGCCGAGACGGCGGAGGCCGGCCGACGCCTGGTGGCCGCCGTGCTGACGTTGCCCGAGCACAACCGCACCGCCGTGCTCCTGCGCTACCACGACGACCTGCCGCCCCGCGACGTCGCCGCTCGGCTGGGCGTGCCGGTCGAGACGGTGCGCACGCGCGTGCGGCGCGGACTCGCGCTGCTGCGCGAGCGCATGGACGCGTCCGATGACCGGGGCGCCTGGCGAATGGCACTCCTCCCTCTCCTGCCCGGAGGCCTCGCGGGCGCTCCCGCGACCTCCGGCCTGGCGATCGGAGGTGGCGTGATGTCGGCGAAGCTCCTGGCGACCACGGCGGGTCTCCTGCTGCTGGTCGGCGGCGCCCTCTGGCTCCGCCCGTGGCGAGCGCTCGACCTTGCCTCGCGCACCGCAGAGACTCCGGACGCCGCAAGCGCGTCCGACCGCGACCCCCCCCTGCCCGCGACGCTCGCAGGCAGCGACGCCGCCCGCGCGGCGGCAACGGGAGCAACGGCCGAGCGCGAGGCGAGCGAGCCCCGCGACTTCCCGGCGCTCGCCCGGCGCCTCTGGTTCAGCCAGGACGCACGTGCGGCGCTCTCCGACTGGGGCCGGCGGGACCCCGAGATCGTGCGCCTCCTGGTCGACTGGCTCCATCCCCGCCACGACGGCGGTCGCTGCGCGCCCTGGGG
>JAUXCH010000993.1 GCA_030618975.1 Planctomycetia bacterium | reverse complement strand
GATGACTCCTGCGCTAGGAAGAAGGGACGACCTCGAGGTGCCCGCGCAGCAGGGCGTGGGACGGAGGCGCGATGTCTTTTTGCGTGCCCCGGGGACGGGCGCGAGGAAACATGCGCCGATCTGCATAACGAGGATTGCCAGCTTGTATCGACGGCAAACAGTTGTCGTTGGTCCCCACTCTCCGGAGGAATGAGACTGCGATCCATTCGCAGGAATGTGAACCTCTGCGAGAGGGAGGCTCCGGGATCGGCGGGGACGATCGGAATCTCCCAAGCCACGGCGCGCCGGAGGACTCGCGTCGACGAAAGCAAGGGGGCTCGGGGGAGAGGGCTATACTCGCGCAGATGCGGCTACCTTCGTCGCCTCAGCCCGGTCGGGCAGGGGATCGGGTCGACGCCCAGGTGCTGACGCACGCGCGTCACCTGGGCGAGCGGCTCACCATCCACATGTGGGTGGGTTTCCTGCTGGCCGGCACGCTCATCGTGGGGGCCCTGATCGGGCGTTACGGCGTGGGCATCGAGGACCTGGACGTCACGGCCCTCGTGCTCCTCGGCCTCGTCGTCGCCACGTACCAGGGGCTCACCTGGGTTCTCACGAGGCCCCTTCGCAGCCAGCCCAACTCTCCTTCGGCCCAGCGTCGGCTCCTGAGAGCCATGTATGCCACGATCGTGCTGGACTACCTGGTCTTGACGGTCGCGATCTGGTTCGTGGGGGGGACCCGGTCGCCCTTCCTCCCCTTCTACATCGTCAACGCCATCCTGAGCGGCATCCTGCTGTCGCGGAGGGCTGCGTTCACGTTCCACTGGCTGGCGTTCGGGTTGCTCGCCGCGGGTGTCATCAGCGAGTGGGCCGGGCTCATCGCCCCCAAGACGCCCAGCGGTGCCGTCGCCTGCACCGGGCCCCTCGACGGCCGCTACGCGGTCACCATCCTCGTGGTCTACCTGCTCCTGTTCAGCATCACGCTCTACCTCGTGCTCGGGATGGCGCGGATGCTCAGGCAGAGCGAGCGGAAGATCCGCGC
This sequence comes from Planctomycetia bacterium, assembly GCA_030618975.1. GTDB lineage: Bacteria > Planctomycetota > PLA2 > PLA2 > JAEUHO01 > JAUXCH01. Next base: position 623 of record JAUXCH010000993.1, on the reverse strand, counting down.
CACGAATGCCGAGCTGAGGCGCCTCTCCTCGATGCGGAAGGACTTCCTGCGCATCGCGCTCCACAACCTCCAGTCGCCCATCGGCGTGGTCACCATGTTCCTGAACAACCTGCAGACCGGGCTCGGCGGCGAGCTGACGGAGAAGCAGGCGGACTGGGTCGCGCGGAGTCTGGCCCGGATCCGCGGCGTGAAGGGCTTCATGCACGACATCCAGATGCTCTCCACGCTCGAGTCGGGGCGCATCGAGGCGGAGGCCGAGGACATCGACGTCTCTCTCATGTTGGGCGACCTCGTGGCGGAGCGCCAGGACCTGGCCCGGCAGAGCGGGCACACGCTGAAGCTCGAGCTCGAGCGCGGGCTTCCACCGGTCCACGGCATCCAGCTGCTGGTGCGCGAGGCGATCGCGAACTACATCACGAACGCCGTGAAGTACACGCCGGAGGGCGGAACGATCGTGGTCCGTGCGCGGTCGACGCCTCCGTGGGTTCGCATCGAGGTGACGGACGACGGCATCGGGATCGCGCCCGAGGACCAGGAGCGGCTCTTCACGGAGTTCGTCCGCATCCGGCGCGAGGGGACGGCCGTCGATCGGGCGGAGGGGACCGGCCTGGGACTGAGCATCG
>JAUXCH010000113.1 GCA_030618975.1 Planctomycetia bacterium | reverse complement strand
CGGGACACATCCTCGTGCGTCAGCTCGGTTCGCGCTTCAAGCCCGGCAAGGGCGTTCGGATGGGTCGCGACTACACGCTGTTCTCCGTCGCGGAGGGCGTGGTCGAGTTCCGGAAGAACCGCACCGTCCACGTCCGGCCTCCCGAGACGACCGAGGGCTAGCGTTCCCCGCGTTGCCCTCCCTGTGTTGCTCGCCGGCCGGCCTGCCGGCCGCCCTTCGGAGGCCGGGGCACGGTAGGAGCGGATGCCATGTTCATCGACGAGCGCGAGCTGGCGGTCCGTAGCGGCAAGGGCGGCGACGGTCGGGTGGCGTGGCGCCGGGAGAAGCGGGTGCCCCGCGGTGGGCCCGCCGGTGGCGACGGCGGCCGGGGCGGCAGCGTGATCCTCTTCGCGGACGTCCAGCTCACGACCTTCGGCGACATGGAGGAGATCCGTGTCGCGCGCGCCGAGGACGGGCATCCGGGGGGAGGCAACAACCGATCCGGTGCCTCGGCCGCGGACCGGGTGGTGAGCGTGCCCGTCGGAACGACGGTCTACGACGTCGCCTCCGGCGTGCGCCTTGCGGACCTGACGACACCCGGCGAGCGCTGGGTCGCGGCGAGGGGGGGGCGGGGCGGGCGTGGGAACTCACAGTTCGCCACGGCCACGAACCAGCGCCCCACGGAGGCGGAGCCCGGCGAGCCCCGGGAGGAGGCACGCCTGAGGCTCGAGCTCAGGGTCCTGGCGGACGTCGGGCTGGTCGGGCTGCCGAACGCCGGCAAGAGCACGCTCCTCGCCAGACTCTCGAGCGCCACGCCTCGCATCGCGGACTACCCGTTCACCACGCTGGCCCCGCACCTGGGCATCGTCGACCTGCCCGACTTCCGCCGGTTCGTCCTGGCCGACCTGCCGGGTCTGATCGAGGGGGCCCACCGGGGCCAGGGGCTGGGGGACCGGTTCCTCCGCCACCTCGAGCGCACGCGCGTCCTGGTGCACCTCGTGGAGCTCGCTCCCGCCGACGGTTCCGATCCCGCCGAGAGCTACCGGGCCGTGAGACGGGAGCTGGAGGCCTACGGGCGGGGCCTGGCTACGAGGCCCGAGCTCGTCGCCGGGACGAAGACCGACGCCCTGGACGAGGAAGGCGTGAGGACGGCGTTGGGTCGACTCGCCGCCGAGGTCCACGGGGAGGTACACCCGATCTCCGCCGTCACGGGGGCCGGCCTGGGGGTGCTGCTGGGAGTGGTGGTCGCCGCCTTGGAGGACGCGCCGCCGGCTCCGGAGATCCCGGAGCACGCGGAAGACGGGAGTTCGGGGAAGCCCCCCGCGTGAAACCGGGCGTCGTCGCACTCTTCCAGCCCACCCGCGTCGGCGGTCGCGACGCGTCGGGAACAACCCGGTGCCTGTCGTAGTCTAAGGAGCGGCCGGTCCCCTTCCGCCCGGGAGAACTCCGCATGCGAGCCCACAGCCAGCGCCGCGTCATCTGGTTCCTGAACGTCATCCTGGGCGCGGGGGTCGTCGCGCTGTCCGCCTGGATCCTGCTCGACGTCACCAAGGCGGTCGCCGATGCGACCTTCCTCCGCCCCGACTGGGCCGGCAAGGCGGTCGAGGACTTCCGCGCGCAGCCGACGACGAACCGGTCCGCCCTGAAACCCCCCGTCTCACAGAAGGAGGTCGAGGAGATCGACCGGCTGGAGTTCAGGACCTCCTCGGGCAAGCGGTTCCACTGGATCTACTCCGGGCCCATGCCGCCCACGCCGCCTGCCGAGGAGGCGCTGGACGAGGTCCAGGCGCCGGTCGAGGACGACCTCAGCAAGTTGGGGCGGGTCGCGTTCCTCCTCTTCATCGGTCCGCGGAAGGACCAGGCGGTGGCCGAGGAGACGATCGTCTTCTGGGAGTTCGCGCCCGACCGGCGCAAGGTGTTTTCGCCCGGCGAGTTCATCCACGACGGCGGGGGGGAGCCGCGCGGCGGCATCAAGCTCGTGGACGTGAAGCGCAAGCGTGGGCGCGAGCGCTTGTTCGAGTTCCACTACGAGGTCTACGACGACCCGGATGGCGAGCCCGTGAAGAAGGGCGTCTACCTCTACGATGCCGCGATCGAACTTCCGTCCGGGCTCGCCGGCAAGGTCAAGGTCGCTCGCGTCGGAGGCGCCGCCGCCCCGGGCGGCGACGGCACGCCGATCGAGGGGCGGACGGAGAGCGGCGTCACGGGCGGGGTCGACCTGGGGCCCGAACCCGTGATCGCCCCCGAGCAGGAGCCGATGGTGGTCTACGAGACCCCCGAGCTGGCGCGCGTCGAGGTCGACCAGCCCACGTTCGACTGGCTCCGCAAGAGCGATGCGGACACCCTCGCAAAGTCCGTGAGCACCCAGGTCGCGCGGGACGAACAGGGCCAGGTGATCGGACTCGTGATCACGGGCATCGCGGCCGAGACGCCCGCGGACCGGTTCGACGTGAAGCCGAAAGACATCCTCGTCTCCATCGACGACCAGCCGGTGAAGTCCCGCTCCGACGCCATCAACGCCCTCCAGCGTATCGATCCCAACACGAGCCGGGTGAAGGTCGTCATCAGTCGCCGTGGCAGGCTCATCACCTTCAACGTCGACCCGCGCGACCCGAAGACCAGGCGCGCAGCCCGGACGCTCGACAACAAGTGACCGACGAAGGCGATCATGACCAACTGACCGTGGTGCTCGACGTCGGGAACTCCGGCGTCAAGCTCGGCGCGGTCAAGGGCGACGACGTGTCGGGTCCCCGCCGGCTGCCGAAGGCGGACGGCCGCACCGTGCGCGAGTTCGCCGCCCCCTTGCTCCAGGGGAACGAGGGACTCTTCGTCCTGTACGGGAGCGACCCCGGCAAGGTGAAGGACCTCGCCTGGGAGGTCGACAAGCTCCGCCTGGGCCGCGTGATCACGCTGGATCCGGGCTTCAAGGGCCTCCCGCCCGCGAAGGTGGAGCAGCCGGAGCGCGCGGGCATGGATCGGCGGGTACAGGTCCTCGGCGCTTCGGCGCTCGCGCTGGGACCCGCCGTCGTGGTGTCGTGCGGGACGGCCCTGACCGTCGACATGGCAGACGGTGAGGGAGCGCTGGTCGGTGGGGCGATCCTGCCCGGCCTGACGCTCGGGATGCGCGCGCTCGCGGCCGCGACGGCCCGGCTCCCGGTGATCAACCTCCAGGGCGCGATCGAGGTGCCGGGCCGAAACACCGAGACCGCCATCCGGACGGGTGTGGTGCTGGGGGCTGCGGGTGCCGTGGAAAAGCTCGTGGCGCGCTTCGACCAGCCGGAGGCCGTGGTCTTCCTCACGGGGAACGACGCGGGACTCCTCGCCCCGACGCTCGTCCTCCGCCACCGGACCCACCCCGGCCTCGGGCTCTACGGCGCGGTCGTCGCGGTCCGGCGCGCCGACCTCGCCTGAGGCGTGCGTTGTCGCACGTCTCGGGGGGGGAGAGCCACCTGCGACAGTCTCGTGACCGAGGGTTGACCCGCGGGTCGAGCGAAATCGCGCTGGATGCGTGGGGACGGAATCCGACGGCCCCGGTCCCGCCTTCGACGCGCGTCTGTAAGTCGTTGTCAGACCGAGGTTTGAGAAGGCGCGCCGAGGTCATGGCAACCGGAATGCCGTTTGCCACCTCCTGAGGTGCGCTGGCTTGGCCGTGGAGCCCGGCGGGCGGTCCTCCAAATCCCTTTACCGGTTGGGGAGGACGTCCGTAGAGTTGCCGCGGAGGGCTTGGTGGCAGGGTCGTCGGAACTGCCTGCTACTGCGTCGCTAGCGCACGAACCCCTGGAAATCCGACGGACGGAAGAGTCAATCGCCGGTCCCCCGGGACGCGGCGGCGAGAGGTAGTCCATGTTGCGCCAACTGCTCACTCGTCCCGGCGGCCTCGCCTTGGTCGTCCTCGTTCTCGGCCTCGCAGGTCTCACGACCTCCTGTGGAGGGGGAGACGGATACGCCGCGAAGGACATGGTCCTCGTGGAGTTCCTCTTCGTGGACCGCGCGCTGGTTCCCACCGCGCCCACCGGCACCGAGAACCTCCCGCGGAACGCACAGGTCCTGATGGTCTTCTCGGAGGTGGTCAATCCCGGCTCCGTGAACGACCAGACGGTCCAGATCCGCTACGGGCCCACGGGACAGTCCGTCCCGAAGGGATCGTTCTCGATCGACGGCAACACCGTGCGCTTCGACCCGACGGTTACCGCCCAGGGCCAGCCGAACCCGTTCGGCTTCCTGCCGGTGACGCAGTACCTGGTCGACATCCCGAACTTCGAGGAGCAGCCCGCCGTCATCGAGAACCTCGACGCGGATCCCAACCTCGTCACCTTCTTCACGACCTTCGTGACGTCCGACGCGTTCCTCCGCGAGTTGCAGCCGCCGGAGGTCGTGCGCGTGTACTCGATTCCCGACCGTTTCGTGGTCAACCCCATCACGGGGCAGTGGCCCGGCAACGGCCTGCTGGCCATCGAGTTCAACGAGCCGATGGACCCGGGCTCGTTCATCCTGGGCGGCCCGGCAGGCCCGACCCCGATCACCTCCGTGGACGTCCGGTACAAGTGGGACGAGCAGATCAACCAGGACAACGGCCTGGTGTACATGCCGGATGACGGGCCCTGGATCGGGGCCCCGATCCCGGGAAGCTTCCAGGGTGACGCCGCGGCGACCACCTATTTCTTCAGCCCGACCTTCTCGTTCGGTTCCGGAAAGTACGTCTTCACCGCCCAGGTCTTCCAGGGGCTCAAGGACCTGTCCGGCAACCTCCTCGTGAACCCGCGCTCGTTCGGCCCGTACACCTGCGACGGCACCGGCATCGCGACGGGGAAGATCCTGGGCGAGGACTTCATGGATCAGGTCAACCTCGACGTCGCCAACAGCGACGGCCCCGACTGGGGCTTCAGCGAGGAGGGCGTCCTCCAGAGTCAGGAGATCAGCAGCCGCGAGATGTACCTGTACGCCTACACGTTCCAGGGAACCGGCCCGAACGACTACGGCCAGTACGCCGCGATCATCTCGCCGTTCGCCGGCGCCGCCCTGAACAAGTTCGTGTCGGGCGTCAGCCCGCCGACCGTCATGGGGCGGCGCGTGATGTGGGCCTTCTCCGACGACGAGATGGGGGCCAACGGGTCGGTGACCGCCGCGGGGTGGGGACCCGACAGCAATGCGACCTTCGCGGCCATCTACCCGTCGATCTTCCTCCGGGCGGGCTTCCAGAAGACCCAGTCGCTCAGCCTCTCGCCGTCCTTCTCCGGCAACTACGACGGCAAGGCGACGGTCGTCTACACGGGTTCGTACCAGGTGGGGCAGTCCCAGAACGTGGGCAACACCATCAGCGTCACGGATCCCGGCGGCTACAGCCAGAACTTCGGCTGCACGGCGATCACCCCCTGGAACAGCCCGCTGTGGGACTACACCGGCTTCGAGCCGTGGCCGGAGTTCAGCACCTTCTTCGAGTGGAACGAGGGCGATGCCAACGTCCCCGGCGACTCGGTCTTCCTCTTCGACGCGAGCGTCGACGAGGGTGACACCTGGCAGCAGGTGCGGGGCTGGTTCGCCGCGACCTACCCGTGCTCGGGCATCTTGATCCCCGGCTTCCCGAACCGCCGGATGTACACCACGTTCGAGGAGGACCAGCCCGACCCGCCCCCGAGCTTCGCGGCCGGCATCCTCAATCCCGAGCCGAGCGTGACGGACACCTCCTTCACGATCACGAAGCGTGTGAGCGTTGCGCAGGTCCTCTTCTACACGGACGGGAAGCAGCCGGCGGACTCCACGGCGCAGACGTTCGGTCCCGACAGCGACTACCTCCCGGTCGAGCTCGTACCGACGGTGCAGAGCGGCGGTACGCAGGTCCGGATCGAGTTCCAGGCCGCCCACGGCTGCGAGGCCGACCGCCGCACCCCCAACGTCTCTCTCGGCCCGCCCACCGAGTGGACCGAGAACATCAACGACTGCGACGGGTTCGAGCGCATCCGCTGGCGGATGAACCTGATCTCGAACCTCATCATCAACACGCGGGCGCGCCTGTATCACGTCGCGGTCCCCGTCATCGACGCGAACAACCCCTAGTCCGCTGTTTCGTCTGCGACCCCCTGTTGCGACCGAATCCGCAGGAGAAGCATCCATGTATCCTTCCCGTAGGCTGTCCTGTGCCTTGCTCGTCGTCTCCGTCCTTGCGCTGTCCGTCGGCTCCACATCGTGCGGCGGCGGCAGCGGGGGCAACTCCGACCTCGTGCTGATCGGCTTCAACGTCCCCAACATCGCGGGCGTGCCGCTCAACCAGCCGCTGATCTTCACGTTCAGCAACTCCATCGACCCGTCGTCGATCACCCCGGACACCCTCCGGGTGGTCGGGGCCCTCGGCCCGAACTTCTCGACGACGGTGGTGGACGGGAACCTCGTGGCCCTGCTGCCGAGGAGTCCGAACTTCGAGGACTATTCGGACGCGGGCCTCCTGCCCGGCCTGCGGTACACGGTGAGCCTCGCCACGTACCCGGCACCCGCCACGATCCGGACGTTGGAGGGCAAGCCGTTGCTGGACGCGGAGAGCTTCCAGTTCGACACCGTGCCCACGCCGGAGTTCATCGAGGCCCGTCGGCCGATCCACCACGGCCTGGCGCCGAGCCAGGGCGGGACCAGCGACGACGAGGGGTGCCTCAACAACCCGGACAACTCCCTGAAGACGACGAAGCAGTTCGGATCCGACCTCGGTGCGCGGCTCCTCTGCCTGCAGAACGAGGGCCAGCCCCAGATCATCCTCGACGAGTGCGAACCCACGCACAACGACCAGGCGGTCGGCGTGCCGTCGGCGGTTACAGCCGGCTTCGTGAACCTGCCGGCCCTGCGCGTGCGGTTCAACGAGCCCCTCGACCCGATCACCGTCGTCCCGTACGTACCCACCGAGAAGCTCGGCCTCAACGTCCAGCTCTGGCTGGTCGGCGACACGGACCGCGTGCCGCTGCCTCCGCGCCAGATCCGGACCAACAAGCCGCTGATCGTCCAGCCCTTGAGCCAGACCGAGATCATCACCGTCGCTTCGAACGAAGACATCGACGGCGATCCGGTGGGGGGCGTCCCGCAGGGCACGTACCTGATCAATCTCACGTCCGCGGTCACCGATCTGGCGGGCAACGCGCTCGACACGGCGACCCGGCCGAGTCCCGCCATCGGCGGCTTCCAGGACATCGAAGACAACGTGAACGCGTCGGGCAGCGTGCCCCCCGGGTACCGCATGTACTTCGTGACGCTGGTGGTGCCCGGCTCTCCGCAGTCGATCATCGAGAGCTTCTCGAACAACCTCGCGGAGTGGGGCAACGAGGGAAGCGGCCACGACCAGCCCGGCGTCTTCACCCAAACCGATCTGTTCGACCCGGACGACCTGGCCGACGACCAGGTCCTGGTGCGGATTCCCGCTTCCCTCCTGCCGGACGCAGCGAGCCCCGAGTACACCGTCATCAGCACCCGGAACGGCATCGGCCAGTCCACGTCCGCGAACTGGAACGGCGGCTTCCGCTTCTTCGGCCTGGACGGGCTCTCGGCGAACACCGACGTGGACGACGGGAGCGGCCTGCTGAAGCCCGTCTGGCTGCCGTTCCTCGGTGACGGACAGGACGGCACGTTCGCGTCGGACGACAACGGCAGCGAGATCGGGCTCTCCACGGATTCCGGCGGTTCGATCGACGACGACGGGATCTACGAGTTCGAGAGCTTCACGCTCGAGGCTTCCGACACGCTCAACGTGAACGGTACGCAACCCCTGGTGATCCTCTGCCGCGGCGACTTCATCATGCGCGGCACGATCGTGATGAACGGATCGAAGGGGGGGGCCGGCCTCGACACGGATGGCGACGTGCGGTACGAGAACCCCGGCTCGATCCCCGCCGCGGGTCCGGGCGGCGCGCCGGCAGCGGGTGGCGGTTTCGGCGGAACCGGCGGCGATCCGTTGGGTGGAGCGCTCGCCGGCATCGCCGGCTTCCCCTTCGTGACCGTCTTCAAGACCGGCGCGACGCCCGGTGGCGGCCGGGGGTTCATCGATCCGGCCGGTGGTGGCGGAGGTGGAATGTCGGGCGCCGGCGGTGAAGGCACGATCGCTGACGGTACGCACGTCGGCAACGGCGGAGCCCAGGCCGGAGATCCCCTCCTGGCCTCCCTGCTGGCCGAGTTCGGCCCCGACCGGGGCTACTCGCCCAACGCGAACGGGTCGGGCGGCACCGGGGGCGGCGGTGGCGGCATCAACGACCAGAACGGGAACAACGAGGGCGAGAACGGCGACGACGGCGGCGGCGGCGGCGGTGGCGGTGGCGGTGGCCTCTACGTGCTCGCCGGAGGCCACGTCGTCATCAACGGCACGATCCGGGTCAACGGCGGAGACGGTGGCGACACCTTTGCCGTCTCGGACCAGGTAGTCGACCTCGGCGCCGACGAGGCGCCGGGCGGCGAGGACGAGGACGCGGACACCGTGACGGGGATCAAGCCCGAAGCGACACCTTCCGGTGCCGGCGGACCCGGTGGCGCTGGTAGCGGCGGTACCCTCTTCTTCATGGGCCGGACCGGTGTCACGATCGGCGCCTCGGCCGAGCTCCAGGCGCTGGGCGGCAGTGGGGGAGAGTCCGGCGACGTCGACCTCGTGGGTGGCGATGGCAGCGAGGGCATCATCCTGCTGTCCTCGATGGGCGGAGCCACGATCACCGTCTCCGGCACGGCGTCCGTCGTGCCCAGTGCGTTGGAGAATCCCTACGAGCCGACGGTGTACCTCGCGTCGGCCGGGCAGAGCGAGTGGGTGGACCTCTTCACCCCGACCGCGGTCTTCGAGAAGTTCTCCTGGAACAGCAACTTCGTGACCCTCGGGGGTCTGGGGCTGGACCAGGGCGTGGACTACGACGCGATCCTCGAGGTCCAGGGCGCCGAGACGCTGAGTCCGGTTCCCGCCGACGGGGTTCCGGTCACCGCCACGAACGCGACCGAATGGACCCAGATCAACTTGAACACGGCGTCCGAGAACAAGGTCGAGTTCGACGGCTCCAAGTCGCCGATCGATGGCAAGCGCTACTTCCGGTGGCGCTGGCGATTCCGCGTCAACGCCGACTACCCCGGCACGACCGTGGCGCTTCCGGCGATCGAGAACTTCACGATCGAGTTCAGTCGCTAACGCTGCGTCTCCCTATGCGCTAGCGCTGGGTCTCCCTATGCGCTAGCGCTGGGCATCAAGACCGCCATTCCTGAGGGCCCGGGCCGTCGCACCCGCGGCGGCCCGGGCTTTCGACTTTGGGGACCTACGTGAGCTGGCTTGGTGTGTTGGTGGCCCGCCTCTACCTCCGACAGCCGGAGGTGGCCCCCCTGATCGCGCACCGCTACCGCAGCCTGCGCGCGGTGATCGGCGGTGCGCTGAACGAGCTCGCCTACCGGCGTGGCTGGCGGCGGGCGCCTCTGCTCCTGTCGGCGAACCTCGAGCTCACGAACCGGTGCAACCTGCGGTGCACCTTCTGCCCCACGGGCAACGGTCGCATGCAGAGGGCGCGGGGCTTCATGGAGCGCCGGATCTTCCTGCGTGCGCTGGCCGGCGCGCGTCCGCTGGAGTACGTGCTCCTGTTCCAATGGGGAGAGCCGCTGCTCCATCCCGAGTTCTCCGCCTTGGCGCGCCGCGCGCGCGTCGCGGGAGCACGCACGTTCGTCACCACGAACGGGACCCTGCTGGACCCCCGGCGGATCGAAATGCTGCTGGATGCGGGCATCGACCGCATCACCGTGTCCGTCGACGGGGACGCGACGACGCACGAACGGGTGCGCGGCGTCCCTCGCGCCCGCGTCCTCGACGGACTGCGACGCCTCCGCGCGGCCCGCGACCGGCGGCGCGGGGTGACCGGGGTGGACGTTTCGATGGTCGTCGCGCCGGAGACGGAGTCGGCCGTCGAGGCGTTCGACGAGGAGCTTGCGCGCATCGCCGACCGCGTGCAGAAGATCCCGCTGCTCACCGCAGGGCGGCGACGGACGCGTTGCCGGGAGCCCTGGCGCGGCGGTCTGGTCGTCTTGCAGGACGGGCGCGTGACGGCGTGCTGCGTCGACCACGACGGTGGCAAGGAGTATAAGTCGGAGGCCAAGCGGT
>JAUXCH010000790.1 GCA_030618975.1 Planctomycetia bacterium | reverse complement strand
GGCGACGAGGAAGAGGTCTTGGCGCTGTTCGGATGAGCCCTCGGGGGGGGCGGGGAGGCGCGGTTCGCCGTCCTCCTCCGTGCCCCCGCGGCGAACGCCGAACCGCCCGCGGGGCGCGGCCGCCACCGCCTGCGGCGACACTTCGCCCGAAGTTGCTCGAGCGCCTCTTCCGGCTCCGCCGGCAGGGGTGCCATCGTCACCGCGGCGGCGACTCCGGGAAGGCCCCCCGTCCACCCCGCGAGGACCGCTCGGATCTTCCCCTGGATCCTGCCCGCCCTGAATCACCGCCCAGGGCCCGGCGCGCGGGGGGCTGGATTCAGGAACGGTTGGGCTCTCGGCGGCCGCTGGACCCGGATTGACTTGATCGGGCACCGTGGGGTAGCGTTGACCGCTTGGATAGGGCCTCGGAGGTGACCATGACGTCTTCCGCGAGCACGGGTTCCGGTCGTTTCGCGCGCCGCGTCCTGCGGCGGGGAGGCCTTCCCGTCGCCGGCCTCGCCCTGCTCGCGCTCTTGCTCGCCCCGGCGGCCATCGGGGGGGACGAGGGGGACGCGGGCGGGCCCACGATGGCCGAGCTGCAGGCGTTTTGCCGCAAGCTCGTCACCTCGGGCGAGATCACGATCTTTCCGTTCCACGTGACGGCCGAGGGTGGGATCGTCACCTTCGACGCGGGCGACGTCGTCGCCTGCAGCCAGTCGGCCGCACTCTGCTCCGATCCCGTGGGCGTTCTCGTCCGCGCGCAGTGCCGGGTCGAGCTGCTGCAGCGGTTCGTCGAGCGGGAGGTGAAGGAGGGCCGCACCGAGTCGCGCGCGTTCTGGGGGCCCACGGTGGAGGCCTCCGAGAAGGTCATCTCTGCCGCGCTCGCCCACGTGCGGGGCGGGCGACACACCCAGGGTGTGCTGCTGCGTCGGGCCCACATGGCGCTGTGGCACGTGGAGGAGATCTTCCTTCTCAGGCTGCTTCGTTGGGCCGACGAGATCCAGGCCGTCGTCCAGACCCTGGAGGAGCGGGGCGGCGAGGTGGCCGACCCCTGCGCGCCTCCGCCGATGCCCTTTTCCAAGCTGAAGTCCTCGCCGCCCGGCGCCACGATCCACTACCTGAGCGCCATCGACTGGGACGTGCTTACGCTGTGGAAGAAGAACCCCTCGGAGTCAATGGAGAAGTCCGACGACGAGCTGCTCGAGGTGCCCGCGGGCGTCTACGTCGTGAAGGCCGTCTGGCCCGGCGGCAGGACGGTGGGGCCGACCCGCCTGCGCATCGACGGCGAGCACATCATGGTGAAGCCGACCGACTGAGCGGACACGGCCCCGGCGAATACGGCCCTGGCGAACACGCTCCGAGCGGAAACGGTCAGTCGGCCGATGTCGACGCCGCGGGCGCTGGGCTGCCGGTCGCGGCCGACGCCACGATCTCGAAGACGTAGTCTTCGTCCGTGACGTCGATGCGCACCGTGTCGCCCTGCCCGATTTCGCCTTCGAGGATCCGACGCGCGAGACCGTTCTGGAGCGTGCGCTGGATGAGCCGCTTCAGCGGCCGGGCGCCGTAGACCGGGTCGAAGCCCTGGTCGGCCAGGCGGTCCTTCGCCGCGTCGGTCACGTCGAGCTCGATGCCGCGCTCCGAGACGAGGGAGGCGAGGATGTCGATCTGGATGTCGACGATCTTGCGGATCTCGTCGCGCCCGAGCCGGTGGAAGACGATGATGTCGTCGATCCGGTTCATGAACTCGGGTCGAAAGTGCGCGTTGAGGGCGTCGAGCATGCGGCGCTCGATCTCGGCGTCGGAGAGATCGGGCTCCATCACGGCTTGGCTGCCGAGGTTGCTCGTCATGATCACGACCGTGTTCGTGAAGTCCACGGTGCGGCCGTGGCCGTCGGTGAGACGGCCGTCGTCGAGCAGCTGGAGCAGGGTGTTGAAGACCTCCGGGTGGGCCTTCTCGACCTCGTCGAGCAGGACCACGGCGTACGGCCGGCGGCGGACCGCCTCGGTGAGCTGGCCGCCCTCGTCGTAGCCGACGTAGCCGGGCGGGGCGCCGATCAGGCGCGACACGGTGTGGCGCTCCTGGTACTCGGACATGTCGATGCGGACCATCGCCTGCTCGTCGTCGAAGAGGAACTCGGCGAGGGCGCGCGCCGTCTCGGTCTTGCCGACACCCGTGGGGCCCACGAAGAGGAAGGAGCCGTAGGGGCGGGTGCCCAGGGTGAGGCCTGCGCGGCTGCGGCGGATGGCGTCGGCCACGGCCTCGAGGGCCGGGTCCTGGCCGACCACGCGCGTACGGAGACGGTCTTCCATGTGGAGGAGGCGTTCGCCCTCACCCTCCAGCATCTTGGAGACGGGGATGCCCGTCCACCGGGCCACGACCTCGGCAATCTCCTCTTCGCCGACTTCCTCCTTGAGGAGGCGGCGCTCGCCCTGGCGGGCGAGCCGCTCTTCGGCTTCGGCGATCTTCGTCTCGAGCGCGGGGAGCTCCTCGTAGCGGAGGCGCGCGGCCTCTTCGAGGCTGCCCTGCCGCTCCAACAACTGCTGGCGGTCGCGGCTCGACTCGAGCCGCTCCTTGAGCCCCTGGACTTCGTGGATCTCGGCGCGCTCGCCTTCCCACTGGGAGCGCAGCGCCTGCTCGGTCTCGCGGTGGTCCGCGAGCTCCCGGTCCACGGCCTTCAGCCGGTCCTTGCTG
>JAUXCH010000247.1 GCA_030618975.1 Planctomycetia bacterium | reverse complement strand
GACGGGTCAGTCATAATGGTGGTCGGGTTCGAGTTCACCAGCACCACTTCATAGCCTTCCTCGCGCAGGGCCTTGCAGGCCTGGGTGCCCGAGTAGTCGAACTCGGCCGCCTGGCCGATGACGATGGGTCCGGATCCGAGGATCAGGATCCGGTGGATGTCGTCGCGGCGCGGCATGGTCTCTGCGGGCCCTCCGGTGGATCGGCGGGGAGCAAGATACCCAGGCGGGAGCCCCAACCGAAGGGCCGGAGGGATCGGGGTAGGATGGCGGGCCACGTGGCATGGGAACGACGCTCGTATCGGGGCCACAAGGTCTGGATCCTCGTCGACGAGGCGGGGCGGGCGACCCTCGACGACCGGGGCCACGCCCAGCTCCGCTACAAGCCCGACGACGACCGCACCTACACGGTCCGGCCCGCGGAGGTCCGCCCCCTCGAAACCGACCCCCCGGGCACGCCGCCCCCCCGCGCGCAGCCGCCCATCGAAGCCTGGATCCACACCGGCACGCCGGGCCCGGACGGGCGGGTCGGCGTCGGCATCCTGCTCTGCTGGCGCGATCGGAGGCGGGAGATCACCCGGCGACTTCCCAGCGCCGGGGAGGACGAGATCGCCGTCGGCGCGGCGATCGATGCGCTCCGTGCCGTCCGCAAGCCCGCCTGGCCCGTACGGCTCCACGTCGCCGGCGCCGAGCGCCTCGAAGCGGTTCGCGCGGGGGCGGGCACCGTGCCGCCTGCGTGCGGCGAGGCGCTGCGCCGGACGGCGGCGACGTTCGCCGACCTGGGCTTCCTGCCCCTCCCTTCGCCGACGCCACCCGAGGCGGAGCGCGCAGAGCGGCTCGCCGACGACGCGCACACCCGCTGATCGGACGTTTCGCGTGCCCGCCGTGCACGCTCCCCGTAGGATGCGCGACGCGCCCCCGCAGATGGAGGATCCACACCGTGACCGAGCAGCCCACTGCGCCCAGCACGCCCGCGCCCGGCGGTCCCACGCCCGTCCCTGCGGCCGAGGTGCGCGTCATCGTGCGCGCCTACCCCAAGGTGATCTTCTTCTGGATGACGTGGCTCTTCTCGCTCGTGGCCGGGATCCTGGCGCCCGAGACCTACAACCCCGACGTCGTGACGCACCTCGGCACGGTCTGGATGAGCATCTTCCTCTTCAACCTCATCGTGATCTCCTTCGACTTCTCGGAGGTGGTGTCGGTCATGGTGCTCGCGTTGGTGGCCGTGTTCATCCTCGCGGGGCTGCAGTTCGGGTACCTCTCGTTCCTCGGAGACTGGCTGGGGTCGCTCCACATCTGGATGAACGGCAGCTTCTACTTCGCCGTCTTCGGGATCTTCACCGCCATCTACGCCGTGGTCTTCATCCAGACCCGGTTCGACTACTGGGAGTTCCGGTACAACGAGGTCATCCACCGCCGCGGCGTGTTCGCGCAGATCAAGCGCTACAGCACGGAAGACCTGCGCTGGTTCAAGGAGATTCCGGACGTCCTCGAGCGCGTGCTCGCCGGCTCCGGCCGCATGATCCTCACGACGCCCCGCGAGCAGCACCCGATCGTGATCGAGAACGTGCTGCGCATCGGGAGCATCGACGAGAAGGTCGCGGACATCCTGGGCACCAAGCGCGTCGTGATTTCGTAGCCCTTCGACTCGGCCCGGGCGCGCCTCGCTTGGGACCCCTACTCGGCCACCAGCAGTCCCGCCTTCTCCTCGCGAACGAAGCGGCCGCTCCGCAACCGGAGGGGACGGAGCACCTTGACCTGCACCAGGTCGCCCGGCTCCACGTATTGGAGGAAGAGGAGGAGGTCGTCCGAGTGGCGGATCCGGTACGTCCCGAGGCCCACGACCAGGTCTCCGGCCTCGAGCCCGATGCGGGCCGCGGGGCTCTCCGGTAGCAGGGTGCGCACGACCACGCCCGCGTCGAACGCGAGACGCTGCTCCCGGTTCTCCTTGTCGCTCACGTCGGCGGCGACGAATCCGAGGTGCTTCGCGCTCAGCCGATCGGTCGGCACGGGCCGGAGACGGATGGGGAGCGGCTCGGCCCGCACGCGGCCGTCCCGCCGCACGCCCAGGCGAACCGTCACCTCCCGCGGCAGGAAGGCGAGCTGGCTCCGCAGGTCGAACAGCGTCGGCGTCGGCCGACCGTCGAGCGTGAGGACCTCGTCGCCTTCGCGGAGGCCCCCCTCGTAGCCGGGACCCTTCGGGAACGCGTGGCGGACCCGGGCGGTCCCGCCGGACCCCTCCTCGAACTCGACGCCGAGCCAGTCGCCCCGCACGAGCCGCCGCTTGAGCGCGCGCCCGACGAGGGAGCGGACCCGGTCGATGGGGATCGCGAACCCCACGCCCTCCGCCACGGTCAGCCGGCGATTCCAGATGGCCGTGTTCACCCCGATCCAGCGGCCCGTCACGTCGAGGAGCGGCCCCCCGCTGTTGCCCGGGTTGATCGCGGCGTCGATCTGGATGAAGTCGTCGAAGACCCGCTCCCCGCCCGTGGCCAGGGTGTCCGGGGCCCGCCGCCCCGGCTGCCCGGGCACGGGCTGACGGGAGGTTCGAAGGGTCCGGTCGAGCCCCCCGATCACGCCCGTGGTGACGGTCAGCCCCATGCCGAAGGGATTGCCCAGGGCGATGACGGTCTCCCCGACCATCAAGTCGTTCACCGACTCGAGCTGGAGGTACGGATAGCGGCGCTCGCCGGCCTGCTCCCCCTCGTTGGGGAGGAGTCGGAGGATGGCCAGGTCGTTCGGCAGGTCCACCGCGAAGATGCGGGCGTCGTGGGTCTGCGGCTCGCCGTCCGCGGAGATGAGATCCACCAGGACCTCCCGGGCGCGGGCGACGACGTGGGCGTTCGTGATCACGTAGCCTTCGGGATGAAAGATCGCACCCGACCCGATCCCCTTGCCCTCGACGGGCGGCAGCTCGATGCCGTACCAGTTGCGCCTGAGGACCTGCGTCGTGTGGATGGAGACGATCGCCGCCCGGGACCGCTCGACGGCACGGACGATCGGGCTGCGCCGGGCCTCGCGGTCGCCGCCGGCCCGGACCTCCGACGCGACGAGGCCGGACGCGGCCACGAGGACGGCGGCGAGCACGGCGACGGGGCGCAGACGAAGGGCAAGGATTCGAAGGGTGGGGGCACTCATGACGTCCGACCATACGCCTACCGCGGGGCCCCGTTGGCACGGGAGAGACCACGCTCCGGGAGTGATAGGATCCCAGCCTCCCTGCCGGACACCCCCCCCATGCTCGACATCTTCGAAGAGATCGCCCGCATGCGGGCCGCCGGCGAGCGGGGCGCCCTGGCGACGGTGATCTCCACCCGCGGCAGCACCCCCGGCAAGGAGACGATGCGCCTGCTCGTGCGCGCCTCCGGCACGTTCGTGGGAACCGTCGGCGGCGGCTGCGTCGAGGCCGACGTCGTCGACGCGGCCCTCGAGGTCCTCCGGGAGGACACCCCCCGGCGTCTCACCTTCCGCCTGACCGAGGCCGAGACCGGGACGACCGGCCTCCTCTGCGGCGGCGAGCTCGACGTCTTCATCGAGCCCATCACGGTTCCCGCGCTCTTCCTCTTCGGCGCCGGCCACGTGAGCCAGGATCTCTGCGACATCGCCACGCGCGCGGGCTTCCGGGTGACGGTCGTGGACGACCGCCCGGCCTTCGCGAACCCCGAGCGCTTCCCCAGCGCCCGGCACGTCGTGGCGAGCCCCACGTTCGAGGAGGCCTTCTCCCAGATCGCTCCGGGTCCGTCGTCCTGCTGCGTCGTCGTGACGCGTGGGCACGCCATGGACCTCGAGTGCACGGACTTCGCGCTGCACACGCCCACGCCGTACGTGGGCCTGATCGGCAGCAAGGTGAAGGTGCGCACCGTCCTGGGAAGGCTCCGCGACGCCGAACGCCTGGACGGCATCGATCTCGACCGCCTGCACGCACCCATCGGCCTCGACCTGGGCGGAGGTACGCACGGCGAGATCGCCGTGGCCGTCGTCGCGGAGCTCGTGGCCCATCGGCGCGGCGTCCTCGACGGCCTGCGATCCAAGCGTCTCCCTCCGGAGGCCATGCGGAAACTCGCCTCCCGCCCGCCGAGAGCGAGCAGGAACGCCGACCCCGAAGAAGACGATCGATGACCGAACGACCCAGGCCGCCGTCCGAGCACAGCAGCATCCCCCAGATCGCGCGCGACCTGCTCGCCATCGACCGGCGCAGCCTCGCCATCCTCGTGACGGTACCGGTGGTCCTCACCCTGCTCGACTACTACGGACTGCCGTGGCACTACACGCGCTACGTCGAGCGCGCCGGCCGCATCTTCCCCGGCCGCACCCCGCCGTTCGTGGACTGGATGGGTGGTCTGACCCTCCCGGGGCCGATCGAGCTGCAACGCTACGTCTGGTGGGGCATCGCCTGCCTGGTCCTGCTCGTCGCGATCCCGACGATCGTCGCGGCCCTCGTGCGCCTCTCCCCTCGCGACATCGGCGTCCGCCTCAAGGGGACGGGTCGCGACGCATGGACCTACCTCGCGCTGTACGTCTTCATC
Source organism: Planctomycetia bacterium (assembly GCA_030618975.1). GTDB lineage: Bacteria > Planctomycetota > PLA2 > PLA2 > JAEUHO01 > JAUXCH01. Next base: position 2,635 of record JAUXCH010000247.1, on the reverse strand, counting down.
CTGCCGGTCATCTGGCTCGTGAGCCAGCGCGCGGACTTCCAGCAGACGTACCCCTTCTACAAGCCCGAGTCCGGAGCGTTCGAGAAGAACTTCCTCATCTTCGAGGTGGTGTACTGCCTGCAGTTCTTCGCGATCGAGTACTTCTTCCGAGGCTTCATCGTGCTCGGCCTGAAGTCGCGCCTCGGCATCGCCAGCGTCCTCGTGATGCTCGCTCCCTACTGCATGATCCACTACTACAAGCCCTTGCCCGAGGCCCTGGGCGCCATCGGAGCGGGGCTGGTCCTGGGCGTCCTCTCCTACCGGACCGGCACCATCCTCTACGGCTGGTTCCTCCACTACGCCGTCGCCCTGAGCATGGATGTCCTGGCCCTCGGGCAGTTGGGCCGCCTCTGGCCCGAGTGACTCCGGACCCTGTGACTCCGGCCCCCACGACGCCGGGCCCCGTGACTCCGGCCGGAGCGCCACACCGGCTTCCGGGCGGCCCCCCCCGGCCCGGTTGACCCTCCAGCGGGGCCCCGGTACTCTCGATTCTCTCGGCTCGTACGACCCATCCGGGAAGGGCACATCCTCATGCGTTACCGCGGTCTGTGGGCGATCATCCTCGCCCTCGTCGTCCTCCTCTTCTGGACCCCCACTGCCACGGCCGACATCGTCGACCTGTCCAACGGCATCCGTCTACCGAAGCACAGGGACATCGACAGCCCCTGGGGCAAGTTCCCCACGGACGCCGAGCTCACGGCGAGCGGCAAGAACAACCTGAAGCTCTCCTACGACACCTTCGAGATCGGGAAGACGAAAGGCCCGGCGGGCCAGATCGCCACCCTCTACATCACGCTGGCCATCAAGAACGTCGAGTACACCTCCGGCGAGCAGAACGGCGCCCGCGGCTACTGGGCCGAGTCCGCCGAAGCGTTCCTCCTGGCCTCCGAGAAGCTCTCCGGCCTGGCGAAGCAGGTGGCGCTCTACAAGCGGATGCTGGCCATCGCGAACACGGGCAACGCTCCCGCGACGCTTCAAGCCGCCGACGCCCTCCTCGCGTCCGATCCAAAGACCTACTACTTCGGCCCGGCCCAGGAAAAGCGCGCGCGTGCCTTCGCGGAGCTAGGTCGCATGGGCGATGCCGTCGCGGCGCTCAAGAAGGTCACGGACGCGCCCGGCATGAACGTGCGCGACTACTTCAGCGCTGCCTACCTGAGAGTCTTCCTCACCAGGTTCCTCCCCGCGAAGACCAAGGATGCCTACGAGAAGGCGGAGAAGGCCTTCCAGGCGCTCCTCACCGACCTCGACCGCCGTCCCCAGAAGGAGCTCGCCAGCATCCCGCGCCTGCAGATCCTGATGTCTCTCGGCGCCTGCGTCCGTGCGCTGGGCCGTGGCGAAGAAGCCAAGGCGCTCTACGAAAAGATCCTGAAGGCCGCGACCGACACGACCGACAAGAACGTCCTGGCGGGCGTCTACTACGGCCTGGGCGACGTAGCCTTCGAGGAGGCCAACGCCCTGCAGGCCCGTGCCAAGACCGCGCCGGAGCTCAAGCAGCAGGTCCTGGACATGCTCGACCAGTCGGCGCTCCACTACCTCCGCGTCCTGCTCCTCTACAAGGAGTCCGCCGACCGGCGCGAGGTCTTCGGCGCGACGCAGGGTGCCGCGCGCGTCTTCACCACGCTGTTCACGATCACGGGCGAGAAGAACTGCGAAACCGCAAGACGGGCCTACGACTTCTACCGGCAGGCCGTCGACCTCCAGCCGCGAGGCGAGGCCCGCCGGCTCCTCGTCCGCGAAGGCCTGGCCCTCAAGAAGCGCATGGACGCTGCCTGCAAGGAGAAGGAGGAGAGCAAGGACGAGGAGGGGAAGTAGCCCCTCGAACCGCGTGCTGGCTCCGCCCCCCACGCCCAGGCCCCACCTCGTGCGCCGGGTGGCGGAGGGGATCTACGAGCTCGGCTACGGGGCGCTCCGCGTCGTCTTCCTCCTCTTCTTCCGCCCCCTGTTCCTGACGCGTCGCGTGGGCCCCGCGCCCGAGGAGCCGGCGGGCCCGCTGATCGTCTGCGCGAACCACGCCCCCTACTTCGATCCCGTCTTTCTCCAGCTCCTCGTCCGACGACGCATCGTCTTCGTCATGACGAACGACTTCTACGTGCTCCCGTCCGGGCGCTGGTTCTTCTGGGCGGCGCGCGCCATCCCCGTCGGGACCGGGCGGCGCGCGAAGATCGGCCTGGAACGCGCCCTGGTGGAACTCAGGAAAGGCCGCGTCGTCGGCATCTTCCCCGAGGGCAAGCTCAGCCCCGACGGGTCGATCGGGCGCCCCCAGCGCGGCGTCTCCCTGCTCGCGCGCATGGCACCCGCCCCCATCCTCCCCGCCGGCATCTTCGGAAACCACCGCGCCTGGCCCCGCGGCGCCCGCTGGGGACGCCGCTCCGACGTTCGCGTCGCGTTCGGCCCCCTGATCCCCCCTCCGCCCCCCACGCCGCCGGGCCGCGAAGCCGAGCGCGCCTACGCCCAACGCATCATGGCCGCCGTCACCGAAGCCCGGGAAGTTGCCCGCGCCGGAGGGAAGTCGCAGGTGCCGTGACCCCCGGACTGGGCTGGGCGCGAGAGGTTCGGCATCCGAACGCGGCGTCGACGGGAGGGGCACTCCGAGGAT
>JAUXCH010000659.1 GCA_030618975.1 Planctomycetia bacterium | reverse complement strand
GATCGAGGAGCTCCTCTTCGCCGCCTACCGGCGCATGTCGTCGTCCGAGAAGCTGGCACGCATCGGTGCACTCGGGCAGTTGGTCGAGAAACCGTGGCGCTGGCCGGCCTGCGCGAGCAGTACCCGGACGCCGACGAACGGGAGCTGAGACTCCGTCTGGCCGGCCGCCAATACCCGCGCGAGCTGATGATCGGCGCGTTCGGATGGGACCCCGAGGTCGAGGGGTATTGACGTGGTCCTGCACCCGGAGGGCTCCCTGCTGGAGGTTGCACGGATCCTCGACACCGCTGGAGTGACCTACGCCATCGGCGGCTCCATCGCCTCCGGCCACCACGGCGAGATCCGGGCGACGAACGACATCGACGTGCTGGTGGAGTTGGGACGGCGGGACGTCCGCGCGCTGGTCGACGCACTCGGCGACGCGTGGCACGTCGACGAGGGCTCCATGAACCGGGCCATCGGAGACGGCTCTTCCTTCAGCATCCTCCACCTCGAGAGCCTGGTGAAGGTGGACTTCTTCGTGGCGACCGACGCCCGCCTCGATCGCCTCCAACTGAGCCGTCGGGTTCCGGTACGGCTCGATGTCGCAGCGGATCGCGCGATCTGGTTCAGCTCGCCCGAGGACACGGTCCTCAGAAAGCTCGACGGGTTTCGCCGCAGCGGTGGCGTGCTCGAACGGCAACTCCGTGACGTGGCCGGCGTCTTGAAGGCGTGCGGCAACGACCTCGACTTCGCCTACCTGCGAGCCGCGGCCGCGAGCCAGGCGCTCGACGATCTGCTCGAGAGGTCCCTGGAGGCCGCCGGCCTGGGGGGTAGCCGACCCCTCGGCTGACTACGGGTGCGCTCGCGGAGGCGTGGCTACCGCGGCTGCTGGGCCTCCTCCTTGAGGCGCCGGAGCTCCTGGATGGCGAGGATCGCCTTCCGGGCCCGGTCGCGCAGGTCCGGGTCGAGGGAGTCGAGGAGGCGGGCCAGGGCGGGCACGAGCTTTTCGTGGCCCAGGCGGTTCGCCAGCAGGATCCCCTGAAGGCGATCCTTCTTCTCCTCGGATGCCAGCAGGCGCTCGGCCGCGGGCAGGAGCCGCTCGGAGGGCTGCGTCTCGGCGAGCATCAGCGCAACCCGGGCCAGGTCGCCGAGGTCCGGCGCCTCCTCGGCGAGCAGGCTCGCGAGCGTCGTCTCGAGACCGGCCGGAGTCGCCGGGTAGCCGGTCCTCCCGTGAAGTGCTCCGATGGCGCGGTGGCGGACGCCCGCGTCCTCGCTCGCGAGCATCCGCCCGACGACCTCCTCGGCCACCTCCGCGCTCGCGGAGCGCACGAGGAGCCTGAGGACCGCGTCGTCGATCTTCGAGACGTCCGCGGTCAGGATCTTCATCGCGGGATCGACCTGCGTCGGATGCAGCGGCACTGCGCCGATCAAGACGCGTGCGGCCGCCGCGGGCAGCCACTCTTCCAGCGGGAAGAGCTCCGGGTGCAAGGCCAGCACGCGGAGGTCCCTGTCCGGCAGGTCGTCCTGGTGGGCGAGAACATGGGCCGCGAGGCGCTCCTTGTCCCCCTCCGCGAAACCGTACCGATTCCGGAGGGGAAAGAGCGCCCTCTGCAGGACGTACCGCCGGAAGGACGGGGACAGGTTCTCGGACCCGGCGGCGATCGCGGGCAGGACGTACCGCACGAGGAAGGAGGTCTTTCGAAGGAGACCCTTGGCGGTCTGGGCCTGGAAGTTCACGAGCCGGTCGAAGAGAGCCCGCGGCGTGCCCTCCTCCATCTCGGCTGCGGTCTCGAACAGTGCCCCCATTACCTTCGTCAGGACCTCGTCCGGAAGCCGTCCGACCAGTTCGGCCATGTCGGTCAGGCGCCCGCCCCGGCCCGGAGGGCCGTCCAGTTTCGACGCGGAGGTCAGCCGGAGGAAGCCCGGAAGCGCCTCGGCCATGACGCGTGCGGTCTCGACTCCCGGGCTGTTCGCGTAGAAGCCCGGAAGCTGCCTCACGAGGATCTCCCGCTGGTCGGGCGCGACGGCCCGCACGGCCTCGAGCAGAAGGCCGATGTCTTCCGGCCGGTCGATCGCGAGCTCCCGTTTGAACCACACCGCCCGCTCGTGGGCCGGCCCCTCGAAGAGCCAACGCACGAATGCCAGGGCCCGGTCGGCCGGCAGTCGCTCGATCAGGTTCCGGAGCGGGCGCACGACGGAGGCGGGATGGAACTTCAAGTCGACGCTCGGCTTCAGACGCGGAGCGACGGCGAGGACCCAGCGCTTCAGGAGCGCCTCGTAGACCCCGAGCTGCGCCTCATCGAGGTCCCGCTTGGCAAGCCCTGCGGTCAGCAGGGAGGCAAGGCCTCCGCGGAGCGGATCGCCCTTCTGTCCCTCGGGCCACGTCTCACCCGCCGCCACCAGCTCCTCGAGGGACACGAGCAGCATGGGCGTGGGCACCCGCGTCGCCCAGGCGTGGAGATTGCCGCTCCGGGATCCGACCGTTGACCGAAGGCTCCACCCTTGCGCGGCCATGCTACGGAGGAACGGAGGCCATAGTTCCTCGACCATCGCGTCCGGCGGCCCCTGCTCGTCGTGGACCGCGTACTCGGCGCCGAAGTCACGCAACTCCTCGTCATCGCCGAGGATGCACTCGCGGGCGAACGCCCACCTCTGCGCCGGCGTCCCGGCACGGCCCAGGATGCGAAAGGCGTCGGGACGCAGGGCCGGCCTCGCCGTCAGCCTGCGCACGAACTCGAACGACCAGTCGGGATCGCGCCTGCACAGATCCAGCTCGCGCTCGAGGAGCTCATCGTCCAGCGCCAGGAGCTTGGACTCGAGACGCGCGATCTCCGCGGGACGATCCTGGAGGTAGAGATCCGTGAAGTCCTTGCAGAACCCCTCGCCCAGCAGGCTGATCTCGGGCGTCCAGCGCGCGACGAGATCCTCCGCACCGAGCCGGATCAGGAGTCGGAAGGCGTGGCGGCGGAGCTTCACGTCCGCGTGCTGGAGCAGGTTCTCCAGGAACGGGATGGCGGGCTCTCCGATGATCTCGAAGTCCCGGTAGGCGGGGATCTCCTCCCAGGTGGAGTCCGAGCGGCCGAGATCGAACACCAGCGACTGGAGCTTGCGCTCCAGTTCGGTGCCGACGCCCAGCGTGGAGATCGACTCCAGGTAGGCCTCGGCCCGCCCGCGGAGATCCACCGGCGTCCGCTCGTTCTTCACGATCGACGCGAGCTGCATCCGGCCCTCGTCCGGTCGACCGAGGAGTACCGTGCAGATCGCGAACCGGAACCGGGCCTCGTCGCGGATCCGCGTCGGGACCCCCTCGTCGCCGACCAGGGCGAGATACGTCTTCGCGGCCTCGGCGATCCGCCCGTCGATCACCTCGAGCACGTAGGCGTCGTGGAAGCGGGTCTCGGCGTCGGCCTCCTCCGCAAGAGCGGGCGCGGCGAACAGGGCGAGCGTGACCAGGACCAGGGCGAGGATCAGGCTACCTGACAGGCGGATCATGGCGGGCCTCCTTCGAACAG
>JAUXCH010000315.1 GCA_030618975.1 Planctomycetia bacterium | reverse complement strand
GCGGGTACTCAGGGGTGCGTCTCGGCGTGTGGTGGGGCGGAGACGAGAGAGAACCCGAGTTTCCTGCCGGTCCCGGCCCGTTCCACGTGCCCGCCGCCTACCCCGTCCAGGCGATCGACCTCGCCCACGTCGACGGACGCTCCTTGCGGAGCCGCCTGTTGGAACGGGTCCACGTCTCGTTCGATCCGCCCGCCTTGCTCGCAGGCCCTCGCCGGGGCAACGCCCTGCCCCTCGGAGTCGCCCTCGCGTGCGGGCTCGGCGCCGTCCTGGCCTTCGTGTCGGTGTTCGCGGGGTGGAGATCGGCTCGCGGCCCGAGGGGGGATCAGCCGACCGTCTCGTAGTGGCGTGCGCACTCCGGCTCGCGGCCGCGCACGACGCGGAGGCCGGCTTGCGGTCCGCGGCGCTCCGTCACGATGGTGCAGAGCTCTTCGTGCCCGCCCTGCTCGTACCAGACGAGGACCCAGTCCTTCGTGGTGCCGAGCTCGTGCGCCCGGGCCGTGTTCGAGAACATGGCGGTGTACGACCCGTCGCCCTGCTCGAGGTGGAACACGGGGAGCCACGCCTCGCCCTCGGGGTTGAAGCGTCGCGGGGCAATGAGGCGAAGGGTGCCGTCCTGGGCGCCTTGCCGGTAGGTGGCGTCCACCGCGAGGAGCGCCGCGACGTCGGGGCGGGGCGCGTCCTCGGCGCCGCGACGGTGCTCAGCGCGCCGGGCGCGGCGGAGCCCGGAGCTCCTGAGCATCGTGGCGATCGCATCGCGTACGCCTTGTACGCGGCGGGGGCCGAAGCCGGGAACGTGGTCGAGTCGGCCGTCGTGGGCGGCGACCTCCAGGTCCTCGAGGGTCTCGATGGCCAGGTGCTCGTGGATGCTGTGGGCCAGGTCCTCGCCGATGCCCGGTACCGTCGTGAAGAGGTCCTCGGCGGAGGCCTCGCCTTCGAGGCGGTCGAGGAGAGCGAGGCGGCCCGTCTCGACGTACTCCTGGATGGCGGCACTGATGCTCTTCCCGATACCGGGGAGCTTCACGAGGCCGGGCACGCCCTCCTCGTCGAGCACCGTCACGACGAGCCCGGACAGGGAGCGGGCCGTGTCCGCAGCGCCGCGCCAGGCGCGCACGCGGAAGCCGTTCGCGTCCTGCGCCTCGAGCAGGTCCGAGACCCGCTCGAGGAGGTCGGCGATCTCGTCGTTGTCGGGTCGGCGCCGGATCATGGCCGTCCTTTCCCCGGGGCCCCATTGTCACGCGCACCGGGGACGGCGGGGAGGGGGCCCCGGATAGGGCCCCGCGGGGGCATGATGGGAGGTGGCCGGAGGCCCGGTCCGGAGGATCGACCCATGCGCACCTTGCTCCTCACCCTGTTCCTCGCGTGGGTCGCGCTGCCGGTCACGGGAATCCGGGCCGGGGAGGACGAGGGGACGGCGGCAAAGCGCGAAGCCCTCGCCGTCCTCCGTGCCCGGATCCAGGCGCTGAGGGCCGAGCTGCTCGTGCTGGAAGCCAAGGCGGCGGGTCTCGAGCGGGAGCTGGCGGTCGAGACCAGCGGGGCGATCTGGACGCTGGACCTCGCGAGCGACTCGAAGGGATCCGGCCACGTCGCCGACATCGACGGGGACGGGAAGCTCGAGATCGTCTTCGGCACGTACTTCGGGGACGCGCACCTCTACGCCGTGAACGCGGAGGACGGCAGCGTCCTCTGGAAGCACGCGTCCGAGGGCGGACCGTTCGACGCGTCGGTCGCAATCCACGACCTCGACGGAGACGGTGCCGTCGAGATCCTCGCGGCCGACTCCGCGTCCGGGCGCTTCTACTGCCTGAACGGGCAGGGCAAGGTGTTGTGGACGATGAAGCTCCCGAGCGGCACGGACTCGCCGCCCGCCGTTGCCGACCTGGACGGCGACGGGAAGCCCGAGGTCGTGGTGGGCACCATGTGGCGGCGCGGTGGCGACGGGTTCGTCTGCGCGCTGGATCCCCGCACGCGGGACTTCCTGTGGCAGACGCCCGTGAAGGGCTGCGTGCAGTCGGAGCCCGCGCTCGTCGACCTGGACGGCGACGGGACGCGAGACGTGATCGTGACCTCGTGGCGCGGAGACCGGTGTGTCCACGCCCTGGACGGGAAGGACGGATCCCCCCTGTGGACCGTCGTGACCGAGGGCCACGAGAAGTCGATGGGCATGTACCACGGCGTGTCCGTCGCGCGTGTGGACGGGGAGTTGCGCATCCTCGTGCCGACGTGCGAGGGCGACGTCTACGCGATCGACGCGCAGGGCAAGGTCCTCTGGCGGCGGGAGTTCGACGACTACCTCTTCGCCCCGTCCACACTCGTCGACGTGGACGGAGACGGGCGGGAGGAACTCGTCGTGGGCGGCCGCACGCTCCGGTTGCTGCGCGTCGCCGACGGGGCAACCGTCTGGGAGAAGCGGCTCGAGGGCGGGTCGGTCGCCCGCGGCGCCGCGGCCGTGGACGTGGACGGGGACGGGAAGCCGGAACTGGTCCTGTCGGTCGGCACGCGCGCGTTCGTGCTCGACGGCGTGACGGGCGAGACGAAGGCGACCTTCGAGACCGCGTCGGTTTCGGCGGACCGCTACGAGAAGATCTCGTCGGCGCCGCTCGTCGAGGATTTCGACGGTGACGGCGTCCTGGACCTGTTCGTCGTCTGCGGGCGGGGGTACTCGGGCGGTGTCTCGGGGCCCAACCGGGGACGCGCCTACGCATTGCCTCTGGGGCCCGGGAAAGGGCGCTGGATCACCTTCCGTGGCAACCTGTACAGGACCGGAACAGCCGCGCCGCGCTAGCCGGCGCGCTCGCCACGGAGTGCAGACAGGAGTACCCTGGTGCCGTTACCGCGGCTGCGGGAGTCTCCAGAGATGCAGCACTACGACATCATGATCCTGTCCGGCGGCTTCGACCCGCTGCACGTCGGGCACATTCGCATGATCCAGCACGCGCGCGACATGGCCGCGCTGGTCGTGGTCGGCATCAACTCCGACGGGTGGCTGGAGCGGAGGCGAGGCCGCGTCCTCACCCCCTTCGAAGACCGCTGTCAGATCGTGGCGAGCATCCGCGGCGTGACCAGTGCCGTCGGGTTCGACGACTCGGACGACATGGCGGTCGCGCTGGTCAAGATGGTGTGCCGCCTCAGCCCCGGGGCGAAGATCGCGTTCGGGAACGGCGGGGACCGCACCTCGACCAACGTCCCCGAGGTCGAAATCTGCGAGGACCTCGGCGTGGACCTCGTCTGGGGCGTCGGCGGCAACGAGGTGGAGAGCCGCTCGGGCGTGATCGAGAAGGCCGCCCCGTAGGGAGTCAGTCCTTTTCGAGCCCCGCACGGGTCTTCTCGAGCTCGGCGCGGGCGCGATCCGCGAAGGACCGCAGCTTGTCGTCCTCGGCGTAGTCTCGGACCATCGCCTCCAGCACGCGTGAGGACTCGCCGGTGTCGCCCAGGTCCCGGAGGGCGAGGGCCTGCATCCACCGGGCGTTGGCGCGCACGAACGGGACGACCTCCGGATGCCGCTGGACGCGCTCGGCGTCGGCCAGCGCGCCGCGGGGGTCCTTGTTCAGGTACCGGGTCCAGCCGAGGAAGAACAGCGCCTCCGCCTCCTCGGGACCACCCTTCGGGACGGCCTCGAGGTGGTCCCGGAAGGCCGCGAGGGACTTCTCGTGCTCACCCAGGCGCCGCCAGGCCAGGCCCAGCTTGCGGTGGGCGTCGGCCTTCTGCTCCGGATCGATCTCGCGCAGCAGGAGCGCCTGCCAGCGGAGGGCGGCCGCGGCCGCGTCGCCCCCCCGCGTCGAGTGGGAGAGGGCGTCGAGCCAGAGCTTCTCCGTCGACTGCCGGACGTAGGCGGGCAGGTCGGAGGGCTTGGCGGTGCTCCGGTGCGTTTGCGGCGCGGGCGCGTGGCCGGTGCCGGCGAGCTCCGCGTCGCGTGCCATCTCCCCGGGTGGCACGGCTGTGGTCGGCGCTGCGAAGCGCACCGGCGTCTCGCGGAGGGCGGCGACCGAGGCTTCGATGCGTTCGAGACGCGCCGCGAGCCCGTCGAAGCGACCGTCGAGCGTCGGGTCGCCGACTGGGGTCGAGGCCACCGGGCTTCCGAGCAGCGCGTGCAGCGCAGCTCCCAGCAGGATGCAGCCCACGGCCACGAGGGCCGGCACGACGTTTCGCATCGCCGCCTCCATCCGCGGGCCGGAAGGCTCCCGCAGAGGAAGGGAACGGGCCCGGACTCACGAGGTTCACGGCTAGGATGGGCGACCGTGTCCGCTCCCCCTCCGGAGGCCCACGTGACGCCCCTCTACCGGCTCCGCGACGTGTCCAAGATCTACCGGATGGGGGAGGTCGAGGTCCCCGCGCTGAGGCAGGTGGACCTCGAGGTCAGGGCGGGCGAGAGCCTCGTGATCCTCGGGCCCAGTGGATCCGGGAAGAGCACGCTGCTCCACATGCTGGGGGGCATGGACCGGCCGACCGAGGGGGAGGTCTTCTTCCGCGACGAAGACCTCACGCGCCTGGACACGCGGGGCCTGACCCTCTTTCGCCGGCGGCACGTGGGGTTCGTCTTCCAGTTCTACAACCTGATCCCCAGCCTCACCGCGCTCGAGAACGTCGCGATGGCGACCGAGATCGCACCGGATCCGAGGGATCCGCGGGAGATGATCGAGCTCGTGGGGCTGGGCGAGCGGGCGGACCACTTCCCCGCCCAGCTTTCGGGTGGCGAGCAGCAACGCGTCGCCATCGCCCGGGCCGTGGCCAAGGCGCCCGAAGTGCTGCTCTGCGACGAGCCGACGGGGGCCCTGGACTTCAAGACGGGCATCCTCGTGCTCGAGGTGCTGCGGCAGGTGAACCGGGACCTGGGAACGACGCTGCTCCTCATCACGCACAACGCGGCGATCGGCGGCATGGGGGACCGTGTCATCCGCATGCGGTCCGGACGCATCACGGACAGGGTGTCGAACGAACAGCCGCTCCAACCCAGTCAGATCACCTGGTGATCAAGTCGCTCGACAAGAAGCTCCTGCGCAACCTGGGCACGATGAAGGGCCAGATCGTCGCGATCGTGCTCATCATCGCCTGCGGCGTGGCGAGCTTCGTGACGGTGATCACCGCCTACCGCGGCCTCACGGCGTCGCGCGACGCGTACTACCGGCGCTACCGGATGGCCGACGTCTTCGCGGTGGTCAAGCGCGCACCACGGGCGGTGCTGCGCGACCTGGAGAGGGTCCCCGGCGTCCGGCGGGTGCAGGGCCGGGTGGTGTTCGAGGTCACCCTCGACCTGCCGGAGCTCGCACAGCCGTGCTCGGGGCGCGTGCTCTCGGTTCCCGATCGCCGGCAGCGCATCCTCAACGACCTCCACCTCGTGAAGGGCGACTGGTTCACCGGGGACGGGACGCGCGAGGTGATCGTCGCGGAGGGGTTCGCGAAGATTCACGGGCTCGAGGTCGGCGACGAGCTCCGCGTCCTGATGAACAACAAGAAGCAGGGGCTCCGGATCGTCGCGACGGCGCTGAGCCCGGAGTTCGTGTACCTGATCCGCGGCGCCGGCGACATCCTGCCCGACCCCGAGCACTTCACCGTCCTCTGGATGAGCGAGACGTTTGCAGAAGCCGTCTTCGACTACGAGGACGCGATGAACGACGTCGTGGCCACGCTCGGCCGCGGCGCGCGCGTCGACGACGTCATCGACGCGTTCGACGCCAGGCTCGACCGCTACGGGTCGTTCGGGGCGTACGCACGGAAGGACCACGCGTCGGACCGCTACCTCTCGGCGGAGATCGACGGTCTCGAGGCGTCCGCCACGATGACCCCGACGATCTTCCTCGCCGTGGCTGCGTTCGTGCTGAACATGCTGATGCGGCGGCTCGTGCGTACGCAACGTACGCAGATCGCCGTGTTTCGTGCGTTCGGATACTCCACGCGGGACCTGGCGGGGCACTACCTGAAGCTGGCGTTGCTGGTCGGCCTCGTCGGGGGCGTCCTCGGGGTGGGACTGGGCCTGTACTTCGCCCGGTCCGTGCTCGAGATGTACCGCGAATTCTTCTCGTTCCCCGTGCTCGAGTTCGGGCTGGACTGGGTCGCCGTGCCCGTCGGCCTCGGGATCAGCCTGCTCTTCGCCGGCCTCGGCGCCTGGGGGGCGGTGCGGGCCGCCGTCCGGCTCGATCCCGCCGAGGGGATGCGGCCGGAGTCGCCGCGCCTCTTCCGTCGCTCGCTCCTCGAACGCGTCCCCTTCCTCTGGTCTCGGCTCGGGTTCGTGG
>JAUXCH010000817.1 GCA_030618975.1 Planctomycetia bacterium | reverse complement strand
TTCCTAAGACCGCTTGGCCTCCGACTTGGAGGCCTGATGCCATGGCGAAGAACGTGCTGGGAACGGACCTGGAGACGTGCTCGCGCTCTCCGCTGACCGGGTTCTACCGCAACGGCAAGTGCGAGACGGGGCGCGGGGACTTCGGCTTGCACGTCGTCTGCGCGCGCATGACCGGGGTGTTCCTCGCGTTCTCGAAGGCCCAGGGCAACGACCTCACGACACCCAACCCCGACGCCCACTTCCGCGGCCTCGTACCGGGCGACCGCTGGTGCCTGTGCGTGACCCGTTGGAAGCAGGCCCTCGCGGCCGGCGTGGCGCCGCCCGTCGTCCTCGAGGCGACGCACCCGTCCACGCTCGAGTTCGTCTCCCTCGAGGAGCTGCAGCAGCACGCGGTGGGCAAGGACGCGTGAGCGTCAGTACTCGCGACGCCATTCCCACGGGTCCGCGACGATCACGAGGAACCCGAAGATGAAGATCATCGCGAGGAAGATCGCCGCGAGGGTCAAGCCGTGCTGGCGCGGGCGCGGGACGCCTCCGCGGAGCCCCCACAGGTACTGGATGCCCCAGTAGAGAGCGAACGGCGCGGTCACGATCAGGATGCTGCCCCAGCGCACGCGCGTGCCGAGGACGGCGAGGCGCTCCGTCTCGGTGGGGGGGTGGTGCGGTGGAACGCCCTCGTCGCGCTTCTCCGCCACCTCCCGGTGCCGTTGGATCAGCGCCGTCGCGCGCTCGGCGTCGTCCTTCGCGACGACGAGGTCCGTCGACAGCGGGTTGGCGCCGGTGATGAAGGGATCGATCCGCTTCGTGGACTCGTCGGGGATGAAGGCCTGGATGCCCTCCTCCTCGAGCATGCCCTGCAGGAGCTGGACCTCCCACAGCGGACCCGCGTGGACGACGACGGCCTGCGTCCCCATGATCGACTCCCTTCGCTGTTTGACCGACCCCAGCCTACGGCTACACGGCCGGCGGCTCCATGCCCATCTTCGCCCAGTCCTCCTTGGCCGGACCGTAGACGCCCGGGACGCGCAGACCCGCCTGGCGCATCAGCACGCTCAGCTGGCCGTCGTGGTGGATCTCGTGCTCCACGAGCGCCGTCACCGTGAAGCCGCGCTTCCACTTCGAGCCGTACATGTCGTCTTCGACCTCGAGAGACGCGTCGGTCCAGCGCTCCCGGACCTGTTGGACGAGCGAGGTGCTGGCCGTGCGGTAGGCCTCGGCGATCTCGCGGGCACTGCCCGGCACCGGAGCGTCCTCGGCGGGCCCCGCGGGGCTCAGGCCCGTCTTGCCCAGCATCTCGGGGATGGTCTGGGCGAGGTGCCACGCGATGCGTCCGAGCGTGCGGTGCCCGTCGGCGACGGGCTGGTCGAGCGACGCGTCGGTCAGCGCATCCAGCATCTTCTGCGTGCTCTCGGTGAGCTGCCGCCACTGTTCCAGGAAGTCGTCGAGTCTGCGGTACACGGTCGTCTCCGGGGGGTGTCGCAGGGCTCCGGGAAGCGATATCATGCGCGACGCGGGAGCCCCTCGAAAGCCCCCGGCATCGGGACCGGCCCGACGTTCCAAGAAACGATCGTCCTTGGAGGAATCGGACCATGTCCCTTCGCCGCCTCGCCTGCCTTGCTCTCGCCCTCGCGCTCCTCCTCTCGCTCCGGGCCCCCGCGACCCTCGCCGACGAGGAAAGCGACGACGGGAAGCTCGTCGTCCGCCTCTTCGAGGTGGGGGCCCTGACCCTCGGTGCCGCCGACTACGTCCCGGAGGTGATGGGGCTGACCTTCCCCGACATGGTCAACGACGAGGAGAACCCCCTCTTCGGCACCGAAGGCGAGGAGGCGCTCCTCCCCCTCGGCACGGTCGACGAGCTCATCGAGATCGTCAAGAGAAACGTCGATCCGGTGAGCTGGCAGATCACCGAGGGCGCGGACATCCGGCCCAGCGGCGAGCGGACCTTGATCGTCAAGGCATCCCGAAAGGTCGTGGCGCAGGTGGCCCTCTACCTCGCCGCGCTGGAGTCGGACGTGCTCGCCACGATCACGCTCGAGGTGCGCGCCGTTCGCGTACCCGTGGGCGCGGAGACGGCCGGACTGGGGAGGCTGCTCGGCGAAGACGGTCCCTCCGTCACCCTGACGGGGCTGGCAGGCCAACGCGTCGCGGCGTTCTCCGGCACGCAGTACTCCTACGTCCAGGACTACGACGTCGAGGTGGCGCAGGACGCGAAGATCTCGGATCCGATCGTCGGCGTGGCCAACTGGGGCCTCAACGTCTCGGCCCGGACCGTGGCCGCCCGCGGCGCGAAGCGCCTCCGGACCATGCTCGACGTCAGGTTGGCGCTGCCCACCGACTCGCGGGACCACGTGACCGACGAGACCCGGCTCGTCGAGCTGCCCACCTACGAGTTCGTCACGGCGCGTACGGATCTCCTGCTCACCCCGGGCGAGTGGCAGGTCACCCAGGGCAACGCCCCGGGCGGCAGGAACGGAGGGTGGATCTTCCTCGTCCGCGGCACCGCGTCTCGCG
>JAUXCH010000592.1 GCA_030618975.1 Planctomycetia bacterium | reverse complement strand
TTACCAGCAGTTGTCTTCCTAAGACCGCTTGGCCTCCGACTTCCCCAGGTCGGCCAGCGCATGCGCTCGGCAAAGTTCCACGCACTTCCCGCAGTGGTCGCAGCGATCCGCGTCCACCTCGGGAATGGGCACGCCGGACGTGCGGCGCTCGTCGATCTCGGGATCGAGGAAGAGGGCGGCGTTCGGCGCCTCGACGTCGAGGTCGAGGAGCGTCACGTCGCCGGGAAGGGTCCGTGCCGCCACCTGCGCGAGGCTGACGGCGAGCGTCGTCTTCCCGGTGCCGCCCTTTCCACTGGCGACGGTGAGGATCAAGCAGGCTCCTCTCGCCGCGCCTCCCCCAGTGCCGCGCCCGTCGTCCCGCCCTTCTGGAAGATGAACCGGATGCCGGCCGCCTCGAGCACCTTGTGCGCCTTCGGCCCGACCTTGGGCGTGACGAGGACCTCGACGCCCTGGTTCACGATGAGTTGGGCGGCTTCGACGCCCGAGCCACCCGACGCCTTCACGCCGGGATTCTCGAGAGCCTCGGTCGTGTCCGCCTCGGTGTCGAAGATCAGGAAGTAGGAGCAGCGGCCGAAGACATCGGCCAGATCGCTGGACCAGTACGGTCCCGTGGAGACGACTGCGATCTTCATCAGGACCTCCCGCATCCGCCGTGGCCGTGGCCGTGGTCATGGTCGTGTCCGTGGTCGTGGTCGTGGTCGTGGTCGTGTCCGCCGCACGGGGCGGGCCCGCCGGCCGTGCCGGCCAGCCACGCGTCGACGGCCTCCGCGACGGTCCCCGAGTGACCGGCCGAGACCTGGATCCCGTGGTGGTCGAAGAACGCGATCGCTCGCTGCCCGATGCCGCCCGTGAGCAGCACCTGCGCCTCGGTGCCGGCGATGAAGCTCGGCACGTCGCCCGGCGCGTGACCGCCCACGAACGGGTTGTCGACGACCTCGGTGGCGCCGACCCGGCCCTCTTCCACGTCGACCAGCGTGTAGGCGCGGCAGCGGCCGAAGTGCTGCCCGACCCGGGCCTGCAGGCCCTCGCGATCCTCGCTCGTCACGGCGAGCCTGACCTTGTTCGAACTCATGGGGTTGCCCTTTCTTCTCTCGTGTCTTCGTCCGGTGCCGCCAACGGGAGCCGCCGCCGCCGCCGCCGCCGCCACGGCCGAAGCCGCGCCCGCGCCCGCGGCCACCGCCGCCACCGCCACCGCCACCGCGGCCACCGCCGCCACCGCCGCCGCCCCGGTTCCGGTTCCGGTTCCGGTTCCGGCGTCCGAGCCCGCGGCCTTCGCCGGTCCCGAAGCCGCGCCCTTGCTCCGTGTCCTCACGTTGCGCGTCGGGGCGCGTGGCCTCGGTCTCTTCCGTCTTCACGGCCGCGTCCTGGGACGGGCTCGTCTCGTTCTCGACGCGGGGTCGGCAACGACCCATTCCACGTCCACTTCTCGGCCCACGTCCTTGGGGCCCTGTCCTGTCTTGTCCAGGCATCGATCAACTCCTCCTGGCCCGCGCCGGGATCCGACCGTTCGTCGGCCTCCCCTCGCGCGCAGCCAGCTTGCGTTTGGTTCTTGATTCGGGTTCGTTGGATGGCACCCCGCCCGCGGTCCCGACCTCGTCCGCCACCGCAGCGAGAGCTGCGGCCGCGACGTCGGCGACCCTCGTGCGCGGGACACGGCCGGGGCCTCTCGCGGCCCCGACGTACGACACCGCCCCCAACCGCAAGTGCCTGCTGCCGGACGAGCACGTCGGCCTCGGCACGCTCGTCGGGGCGAGTACCCGGGCGAGCGTGGCGGGGGAGACGATCGGGTGTTGGCGGGGGGGACGGGTCATGGATGTCCTCGGGCATGGCTCCGGGCGCCAGCCGGTTAATAGCATATGCTCATAACAGGCCTTGTCCACCCTGGACGTGCGTGCTCCGCCAGAGGCCATTTCCTGGGGTTCCACGGCGATCCTCACCAGCCATGCCAGCGCGCCGTACGGACCGAAGGACCGGGTTGGGCTTTCCTCCAGGACCGCGCCCGGGGCAAGGACCGCGGCGGACGCCGTGTTCAGTGGCACTCCCCGAGCCAGCGGCGGAGCCGGGCATCCAGCTTCGGAAGGTCTGACCCCAGGACCTCGAGGGCCGCGTCGGCCGTGGCCTTCCCGTCGTCGGCGGCACTGAGGAACCTCTGCACCTCGCCGGGCCGAGCCGTGACCAGGTAGACGGCGAAGGCGTAGGCCGCGAGCAGATCGCTCGAGGTCATCGCACGGTGGTCGACGGAGACGACGTAGGTGAGCTCCGGCAGCTTCCCCGAAGCGGCCAATCGACGGGCATTGGCGAGCCAGTCCTCGCCGAGATTCCGCGAGGGTCCTCCGCGCCGCCTCCTGGTCTTGGTCGGCACGCCGAGAGCCCCGTAGCTCGAGATGCGGGTGCCGCAGACGAGCCAGGTCAGGTAGGTCCCGATGCCTTCGGTCACCCAGCCCAGACGGCCGAAGTCGCCGAAGGTCCGCTCGCGCAGAAGATCGACCGTGTTCCGCACCGCCGCGTCGAGCCGAGCTGCGGCATACGACGAAGAGGCGAAGAGCACGCGCAGGCCCGGCCACCAGACTCCACTCGATCTCCGCAGCTCCTTCTGCATCGGCTCGGGCACGCCGATGCGCGAGATGACCCCCTGGAAGTCCTCCTCGCTTCCTCCCAACGCCACCGTGTAGCCCCGGGGCAGTTGGGACTCCACGCCGAAGATCAGGTGGAACAACTTGACTGCCACGTAGCAGTGCTGGGCAACGCGGTCGGACTCCTCCGGAGACGTCATGCTCACGACCCTGAGATCTCCGATGCGGCTCGCGCCTCGCCAGTGCAGGCCGAACGGCTCGAGAACGAGCGGCGGTGAAGTGTCGGACGGTGTGGGTGCGGCATCCAGCAATCGACGCGCCGACGTCTTCAGTCGCCCGTACACGATCTTCGACCGCGCCGATTCCTTCAGGATCCACAGCCCGTCCCGCTGGACCTCCCCGGCCGCCTTGCGGAACCGGGCGTCCTGCGGCCAGCGCTGGATCGCGATCGAAAGCAGGCGCTGACGGGCCTCGGCCGCTTCGTCGCCCTGCAGATCCTGGTGGAGCTCCCAGTACCGTTCGACCAGCGACTCGACGTTCTTCGCGCGGCGCTCCGGGTACTTCCGCTTCGCCGCGCGGTTCCAGTCCTTCCGGATCTTCGGGCGCTCGGGGGCGACCCACGCGCCTTGCCGGTGCTTGTAGCCCAGCCAGCGACGGGCACTCTCGTGCTCCGGGTCGAGCTCGATCAGCTCCTCGGCCACGACGTCGGCCGTCCCGTTCAGCCGGGCGTTGCGGCACCAACGGTAGAGATGCTCGAGGGCACCTCGGTAGACCTCTTCGAGCTCTTCGACCTCCGCCTGACCGCTCGTGGGCCCGGCAACGGCCAGGGCGGGGAGCAGGAGGAGAAGTACGAGTGGAGCGAGGCCGCATCGCGGCCCCCGTCGGAAGCCCCTCGGACGCCACGGGTCGGAACCGGGTGTCGCAGGCGCATTCGGTCCTGCGACGTACCGGCTCCGGCACGACTCCCCAGGACGGACGCTCGCGGCGTGATTCCCCATGCGCTGCTGAACACGCAGGATCCCACCAGCCCCGCAGCAAGGCAAGAGGGACCATGGAATCGGGTCCGGCGGCCGCGGGAAACCGCCGGGGTGGCCTGAGCGTCGCCACGATGTTGCATCTCGAGCGCGTGCTCGGCGTGCAGGCCGCGGCGCTCCCTCGGCCTACCGCTTCTCGCCGGCCGGCGGCTCCGTGGCGAACAGGGGCGCCGCCCAGGCCGGGCGCTCGGCCCCTCCGCCGTCGAGGAGTTCCTTCCACGTGGCGTCCGTCAACCGCTTCGACGCCTGTGGCTCGAAGCAGGTGAGGACCGCGCCGACGCAGTCGTG
>JAUXCH010000263.1 GCA_030618975.1 Planctomycetia bacterium | reverse complement strand
TGCCGTAGGGCCAGAGGCCTGGCCGGCCCAGGACGTTTCGGGCGAGCACGTCGGGCGGGGGCCTGAGGGCGGGCAAGGGGGTCACGAGCGTCGAGAGGAGATCGTCGAGGGCGTCGCAGGTAGCGGGGTCGATCTCCAGGGCGTCGAGCCGACGCTCGACGTGGTCGCGCGCGCGTTCGAGGGCCCACCTCGCCTGCTCCGGCGTCGTCGCCCGCTCGAGCGCCCTGAGCAGGCGATCCCGACTGTGCGCCGCGGCCGTCGCGAAGAGCAGGGTTGCGCGGCCGCCCGGAGGAAGCGTGATCGTCGTGCCCAGTGCCAGGATCGGATCGAGGGGATGGCGCTCGACGCCGCCCAGGGCAGGGCGCGGGGCGATGAGCGCGGCCGGTCGTCGCGCCGTGCCGCCCCGCCCGAGGAAGCGCCTACGGCTCGTTTCCGCGTGGATCCCGCCCGTCGTCGCGCCGAAGACCCGCAGCGTGTGGCCGAGCAGGGGTGGATGTTCGTCCGGCTCGCGCGGGCGCCGCACGAACACGAGCGCCTCCGCCTCCGGGATGTACTCGGCCTCGAGGAAGAGCTTCGAGAAGGCCGGATGCACGGCGTGGGCCGCGTGGGGGGCGAGGACGACCTCCGCGAAGCTGGTGACCAGAAGCTGCCGTGTGTCTTCCCCCTCGTTGACCAGCGTCAGTCTGCGGACCTCGACGTCCTCGTCGGGCGGCACGAAGACCATGAGTTGGTGGTCGATCGACCCGTGCCGTCCCCGGAACTCGACCCTGTGCGGCGCGAACGCCGTCTGCCACGCCTCTTGGGGTCGGCGCGTGGGTTCGTAGGTGGCCGAGAAGAGGGCGTCGTCGCCCGCGGCGTCCAGGTCCCGCACGTAGATCCAGGTGCCCGAGCCCTCGTTCGTCGGGTCCGGTTCGAACGCGGTGAGCTCGATGTCGAGATGGCGCGACGTGCCCGAGCCGGCGCTGGAGAGCAGCACGGCGTAGCGCCCGTTTCCGAGCAGGTGCCAGTGCGGACGGGCGCCGGGCACGGGCACGGGATGGGCGATCAGGGGCCTGCGCGTACGTTCGGGCGCCGCCGGCGTCTCACCGCCGCCGGCGAGGATCTCCTGCGGAGCCCAGGTCGGAGTCTGTTCGTACAGCAGCGGTTCCACCGTGCGGATCGCCCGCTGCGCGTGGAAGCGTCGCACCAGGGGATCCCCGAGCAGGTGGTTGGCGATCGCGGTCAGGATCATGCCCTGGTGGTGGGCCATGCGTTCGCGGACGATCGCGCCGTCGGGGTGCTCCACCGTCGCCGCGGGTCTCAGGTCCAACGATTCGAAGAACCCCGTGGGGCCGAGCAGGCCGCGGCGGATCAAGACCTGGAAGTTGGAGACGGCCTCCTCGGGCGCGATCGTCAGCGCGAGCGCCGTTGCGTAGGGGGTGACCACGCGGTCGCGATCGAGGTCACGCTTCAAGCCCAGCCCCGGCACGCCGAAGCTGCGGTACTGGTAATTGCGGTGGGCGTCGAAGGCATGGAAGCCCGCTTCCGAGACGCCCCACGGCATGCCCTCCCGGCGGGCATAGGCGATCTGGTGGGCGACCGCGGCGCGTCCGCTCTCCGCGAGCAGCGAGTGCTCGGGGTTCTTCGTGAGCAGGAACGGCATGCAGTACTCGAACATCGTGCCGCCCCACGAGAGCAGGACACGCTTACGTTCCAGGCGCGCGAAGGGCCGGCCGAGAAACTGCCAGTGCGCCGGCGGCACCTCGCCGTGCGCGATGGCGACCAGGCTGGCCAGACGGGCCTCCGAGGCCAGGAGGTCGTAGTGGTTGGGATCCGGCTCCCCCGTCGAGAGGTTGTGTCCGATGCGGAAGAGATGCCGCTCGGCGTCGTAGAGGAAGCCGAAGTCCATGCCCCGGGCGAAACGCCCCGCCTTGGCCATGACGGCTTCGAGTTCCCGCGTCAGGGTCTCGCCCTCTTCCGCCGCCTGTCGGCAGTTCTCACGTTCCCGGTCGAGGAACGCCCGGGCGGTCGCCCCGCTTGCCCCGGGGGCGGCTTCCTCCAGGGCGTCGGAGAGCGCTACGAGGGCGGCCTCGAGTGCGTGGGCCCGCGGGACGACGTCCTCCAGCGCGACGTCGTCCGCGCGCAGGGTCTCGGCGCGCTCCCACGCGCGGCGAACGCGTTCGTCGTCGAGTGGCAGGTGCGTCGTGTTCGCCCATCCGCACCAGGGCGCGAGCAGGTCGAGGAGCCTCTGATGCGTTCGGACGTGACGGTGGAGCCGCTCGATCCAGGTCTGGAGCGCGAGCAGGGCGTCCTCGTCTTCGTTGGCGGGCGCGGAGTCGAGGAGGTTCACGACGCGACGGTCCAGGTCCGGGAGCGCATCCTCGGTCAGGGCGTCGAGGAGTGTGCGCCAGGCCTGGAGGCCCTCGCCGGCCTCGCCGATCCGGGCGGAGAGCTTGCGTACTTCCACCCCGACGGCCCGGACGACTTCGTCGAACGCTCCACCGGCGAGCTCGGCGACGGTCTCCTCGAGCACCCCCACGGTGTCGAGCAAGCCCTCGCGTGCGCGGGGTCCGCACACCGGGCCCCGGAGCACGTCCCGGAGCCCTTCCGGGAGGGCGAGGAGGGCGCCTGCCAGGTTGCCGCTGTCCACCGTCGAGACGTAGCGGGGTTCGAGCGGGCCGAGGGTGACGGTGTCGTACCAGTTGAGGAAGTGGCCACGATGGCGCTCGAGGCGGCCGAGGGTCTCGAAGGCCTCGCCCAGGCGCGTGGCCAGCTCGGGCGGAGTCACGTAGCCGAGGTCGTAGGCCGAGAGCGTCGAGAGCAGAGCCAGCCCGATGTTCGTCGGCGACGTCCGGTGGGCGACCTCGGCCTTGGGCTTCTCCTGCACGTTGTCGGGCGGGAGCCAGTGGTCGTCCGGACCGAGGACCTGCTCGAAGAAGAGATGTGTGCGGCGTGCCAGGCGCCGCAGGAGGTCGGTGACCTCGGGCGTGAGCGCCGGGCGTCGGCGCGTGCGCGGCCGCGAGATCCACGTCGCGATCGCCGGCGCGAGGAGCCAGGCGGCCAGCATGGGCGCTGCGCCAGGCAGGGTACCCGGGGCCCGCGCGGCGAGCAGCGCGCCGACCGCGATCGCCGCCGCGGGACCCGGCCAGAAGAAGCGCAGGGAGGTGTCATGCCGTCGCTTCCGGTCGACGGCCCGCTCCTCCTGGGCCGCCGTCACCCACTGGAGCAGGTGCCGGTGGCTGACGAAGAGGCGCCAGAGGACGCGCAGCACGGCGTCGAGGGCGACCCACGCCTCCTGCGGCAGGAAGACCAGCGCCAGCGCCCAGCGCTCCCAGTCCGTCGTGAGCGGCGCCACGGTGACGGTCGATCGTCCGCCGAGTCGTGCGCGGAGCAGGTGACCTGCGGAGGCGAGCCCGCCAAAGAGGAAGGGCAGGGCGAGGAAGGCGCCGACCAGGAGGAACCAGGTGAAGGCGGGTGCCGCCTCCAGCCACCAGCCCGCAACGAGCAGGAGGAAGAGGAACGGTGCGCCCAGGCTGCGGCGCAGATTGTCGAGGATCTTGAAGCGGTCGAGGAACGAGAGGCGGTTCGCCACGCGTTCCCCGGAGCGCGTCGGGACGCGACGGCCGAGCCATGGCAGCAACTGCCAGTCTCCCCGGATCCAGCGATGCATCCGCTTCAACCACGTCCGGTAGCGTGAGGGGAAGCCCTCGAGGACGACCACGTCATTGACCAGCGCCGCGCGTCCGTGGATCCCCTCGAAGAGGTCGTGGCTGAGGAGGGCGTCTTCCGGGACCCGGTCCTCGAGGCTTCGCCGGAAGCCGTCGATGTCGAGAATGCCCTTCCCGGCGTAGATTCCCTCACCGAAGAGGTCCTGGTAGGCCTCCGAGACGGCGTGGGTGTAGAGGTCGAGCACGGCGTCGCCCGCGTAGACATGCGAGCAGATCGTCGGTCGGCCGCCGCCGGGCTTCGATTCCACACGCGGCTGCATCACGGTGTAGCCGTTGCGGATGCGTCCCTGCTCGTCGAAGCGCGGGCGGTTCAGGGGATGGGCCATCGTGCCCACGAGGCGGCGGGCCGCGCCGCGTGGAAGGAAGGTGTCGGCGTCGAGGGTGATCACGTAGCGCGCGGTCTGCAGGCCGCCGATGCTCCCTTCGCGCACCACGATGTCGTCGACTTCCGCGCCGCGGCAGAGAGCCAGGAAGGACTCGAGCTTGCCGCGTTTGCGCTCCCAACCCATCCACACGCCTTCCCGGGGATTGAACCGCCGTGCGCGGTGCAGCAGTCGGAAGGGCCTCCGACCGGCCTCGCCGTAGCGGCGGTTGAGCGCGCGGACCCCTTCGACCAGGCGCCGGATGAGGGCCTCGTCCCCGGGCAGGACGGCTTCCGCCGCATCCGCGAGATCACTGAGGAGGACGATCGTGAACGCGGGTGCGGGATCCGCCAGCCATGCGGTCTCCATCTGCGTGAGCAGGTCGTGGACATCCTGGGCGTCGGTCACGAGGGCGGGGATCGCGATGATGGTGCGGGCGTCGTCGGGGAACCGGTCCTCGAAGTCGAGCTTGGGCAGCACGCGCGGGGGCAGGAGGAGCGAGGCAATCCAGTTCACGAAGGCGACGGCGAGGCCGATCGCGGGGACGACGGCCAGGAGGAGCAGCAGGACCAGGGCCCCGGGTGGATCGGGGTGGGCGACGCAGCCGAGGAGTCCGACCAGGAGCGCTGCCAGCAGGCCGACGCTGCCGGCGTGGAGGCCGACGGCGTAGTGGGCGACGAAGCGCACGAGCCGGGCGGCGCGGGAGGGGACGAGACCGAGCGCCTGCTCGTGATGCTCACGTCCCGCGCCGAGCAGGTAGTACCCCACGTGGCGCTCCACGCCGGGTTGGGCCTTCGCGGCCAGGTGGACGGTCGCTTCGGCGACGGCGACCTCGTCCGTCTCCAGGGTACGCGCGAGGCGCTCGACGCGGCTGCGGTAGCGGTCCCGGGTGGCGAAGTCCATGCGCGCGTAGAAGCCGGCGGGATCGCGGCGCAGGGTCGCCTCGGTGTGCGAGAGGGGCTCGACGAAGCGCTTCCAGTCCTGGATCCGGAGCGCGCGTAGCGAGAGGATGCGGTCGGCGATCGGGCGCGCCTCGGCTCCCGGGTCCTCGGGCCGGTCGGTGGGAGCCCCTGCGAGGAGCCGGTCGGCCGCCGCCGCGAGATCCTCGAGGACGAGGAGGCGCAGGAAGGCGGGAAGGGCCCAGAGCTCGCCCAGCGTGAGGGGCAGGACCGTCTGGTAGCGGGCCACGAAGGCGGCGATCCGTTCGACCTCCAGTGGTCCCTCGCCCGCGTCGATCCCCGCCCGGGCGAGCACCTCGATGCGGGGGCGGGGCCGTTCCCCCTCGGCCACCCGGGGGAGGCGCCGCCAGAACGTGGGCGGGAGATCCTCGAGCACCGTGCGCGCGGTCTCGCGGACCAGGTACTCGTTGTCGAGGAGCCAGTCGGAACCGGGCGGGCGGTCCCGCCGTGTGCGCTGGTGCAGGACGCGGTAGGTGTCGTCGATGCGCGCGCCGAGCCGGCGGATGCGCCGGCGGATGAGGCGCGATCTGCGGCTGGGAACCCGGGCGGCCTCCCGATGCGCCCGGGCCAGGCGCTCGGCGTCGCGCGGGCGAATCGACGACACCTCGCAGACCTCCGTTAGGGATGGGGAGCCCAGTTCATGGGTTGACGCACGGCGCCGACGGCGTCGGCGACGGCGACGGTGGCCATGCTTGCGTCCTGCAGGACGAGCCGCGGCGCTCCGCACCAGGCGAGCAGATGCCCGCTCACCACGCCATAGGGGCAGGCAGGCGGCTCGGCCTCGCTGCCCTGGCCGTGCGCGCTGAGCAGGACGAGGTCGGGTTGCTCGTCCTGGATCATCCCCAAGAGCGTGTGGTGGACGCGCGTGGACTGGCCGAGGAGGATTCGGCACGTGAGTCCCGGGCGCCGGCAGAGCCGCGCGCAGCGTTCGAGGTAGCTCTCGGCCTGCCGGCGGTTTCGACTCACGACCTCCTCCCGCATCAGGAGGTCGCCTGCGACGAGCGGAGTGGGACCGTGGATCAGCTCGGGCACGGGGACGGCGTGGGCGAGGAGGATCTCGGCCGGTCCCTTCCCGGCGAGGGTGTGGGCGAGCCCCACGGCCGCGTCGCCCAACGGAGAGCCGTCGAGCGGTACGAGGATCTTCCGGTACGTCGCCTCGTGGACGGAGGTCTCCCCCGACGGATCGGATGGCCGGGGCGGGACGACGAGGACCGAGGTCAGACCCCGGGCGACCACCTGGGCCGTCGTGCCGCCCTGGGGTGCCGGTCGACGGCCGTGCTGGCCGAAGCTGGACACGACGAGGAGATCGGCGGGCCAGTCGCGGGCGACCGCGATGATCTCATCCGCGGCCTCGCCCTCGGTCAGCCGTGACTCGACCTGGAAGCCCTGCGCCTGGACCGCCTCGACCGTACGTTCGAGGCGGTGATGCGCATGCCTGCGCCGGAACCGCCAGTTCAGCGGATCGACGATGGCGGCGTGCTCCTCGGGCGCTGCTTCCAGGACGTGGAGGAGACAAAGACGGCTACCGAGCGCGCGCGCCACGGCCAGAGCGTAGGGAAGGGCCTGACTGGAGAAGACGGACCCATCCAAGGGAACCAGAATTCGGTGCAACATGGAGAAGCTCCCGCGCGACCCGGTGACTTCTCCCTCGGCTCCTGTCCCGGCGCCGAGGCGGCGCCTGCTCCGCAGCGATCTCGTCCACGGAGATCCCGCATTCTACGTCCGCGCCGCAAGGAGCGCCCGCGGATTCCCCCGGGCCGAGAGGTCAGCGTGCGTGCGCCGTGGGGACCGCGCCGGCGCCCAGGTCCACCAGTCGTACCGCCGCCAGCGTGCCCGGCCCGGCCGGTACGGGCGAGGAGACTCTCGTGGATCTCGCGCTCGAGACGGCGAGCCCGGGGCCGAGTCCCTTCTTCCCCTGCGCGCGGCATTGAATGCGGTCTCGGGAAT
>JAUXCH010000552.1 GCA_030618975.1 Planctomycetia bacterium | reverse complement strand
GTCCCAACGGACGCGTGGAGTGCAACCTCGTCCACGAGGGCCGTCTGCGAAATCTCCGGGAGGTGCTCGAGAAGGGGCGCCCGACGCTGAAGCAGGTCGTCTCGTGGTTCTCCGAGGAGGGGTACGGACTCGACTACTACCCCGTGGGCTGGGGCCTCGTGTACTTCCTGAAGTACTACGAGGACGCGTCCTGCGAGCGGGTCTACGAGCCGCGGTACGAGGCGTTCATGAAGGCCTACCGCTCGGGCGGCAAGCACGATCCCTTCGAGCGCTTCGTCGAGCACTTCGTGAAGAAGCCGAAGCAGGACGGCGTGGAGACCTTCGACGACTTCGAGAAGCGCTGGCGAACCTGGATCCTCGAGCTCCACGACCTGCAGTTCGGTCCTCCCGAGCGAGCGGACGTGCTGCTGGCGCGTGCCCGCCGGCAGCGGGCTGCCGGCAAGCTCGAGGCGGCGGAGGAGAGCCTGCGCTGGGGGTTGAGGAAGCGTCGCGGCGACCAGGCCGCCCTCTACGAGCTGGCCCGGCTGTACGACGACCGGAAGGAGAAGGACGCCGCGCTCGCCTGCTACCGGCGCCTCCTCGACGCGCTGGACCGCGTCGAGGACGGGGAGGGGACCGTCGCGGGGTTGGACGACACCACCGTCCGGGCCCTCGCCGAGACCTGCACCACCCGCATCCGGAAGCTGGACGCCAGGCTTCTCGACGCGCTCGCCGAAGCGGGCACGGAGCTGGAGGAGCGGGTCGCGAAAGCCGCGTCCGCGGCCTCCGAGGCGGGGTACCCCCGAGACGCCTTGTTCATGCTGGACGGCGCCCTGCAGGCCTTGGGCGGTCGTAGCGCGCTCGAGGCGCAGCGCCGGGAGATCGCCGGCACCTCGGGCGTCGACGTGTGGCGTCCACGGCGGCTCCTCGTCCCGTCCGACCTCGCGTCCTTCGATCCCATGCCGGAGTGGAAGGAGCGGGCCGGAGCACTCGTCGCCGTGGCCGACGGTCCGGCGACGGTCTACGTCCGGGAGCTGCCGTCGAATCGCTACCGCTTCGAGGTCACGTTCCGCGCGACCCAGGAGGGGGAAGGCGCGCTGGTCGGCGTGCTCTTCGGTGTCGACGCCGCCGGAGTGTGGGACGTTCTCCTCCAGAACCCCAACGGCACGCGGGAGGTGAACCGTGTCCTGGACGAGTGGAAGATCACGAAGTACCTGAAACCCGGAAAGGCCGC
Source organism: Planctomycetia bacterium (assembly GCA_030618975.1). Taxonomy (GTDB): domain Bacteria; phylum Planctomycetota; class PLA2; order PLA2; family JAEUHO01; genus JAUXCH01. The sequence continues at coordinate 2,902 of JAUXCH010000552.1, read as the reverse complement.
GCGCGGGGAGCCCCTCACACTCGCCGTCGAGGTCGACGGGGGCCACGTGTCCTTCTTTGCGAACGGCGAGAGGGTGGGCAGCCTCGAGTATCCCGCCGGCGAGCTGCAGGGACGGGTGGGCATCCTGGTGCAGGAATGCCAGGTCGAGTGCACGGACCTGAAGCTCGGGGTCCGCTGACGCCGCTACGCCCGCGAATCGAAAACCACGGATCGGGGTCAGGCGAAACTCCGTTGCGTTCGGCGGTGCCGCGCGGCCCGCGCGGCAGGGCTACTTCAGCCGCGCGAGCATCGAGGTCGCCTGCGCGGCGAGCCAGGCGTCCATCGGGACCTCGGAGTCGCCGAAGTCGCGCAGGATGCTCTGCAGCGCCTCGCGGGTGCGTTCCCCGTCGTCCAACTCCAGGGAGAAGCGTGCGACGTAGAGCCGTGCGTGGCCCGTGAGGCTTCGCGGCGTGGCGCGTGCGCTTGCGACGCCGACCATCGTGTCGCGGGCCGCGGCGTGGTTGCCTCGGAAGTGCTGCGACCAGGCGATCTGGTAGGTGGCCCATTGGCCCCGCTCCGTGTCGGCACCGGCGACGCGGAGCGCCTCCCGGAAGGCCTCCTCCTCCTGCTCGTGGTCCTTGGCGACGCGGTACGCGTAGCCCATCTCGATGTTCGCCTCGACGAACACCTCGTCGGAGGGGTTCCTCTCCAGGATCTCGCGCCAGAAGGGCATGGCCACGTCCTTGGACTGCTGCCTCGCGAGACTCCGGGCCTGCACGAGCAGGTCCCCGTCCGACAGCGATCGCACGTCCACCGGTGCGGACGTCTCGGCCGGCGTGTCCTCGGACGGCGCACGTGCAGGGGGCGCAGTCGGCCGGCGGCTCGTCTCCACGGCGCGGAGGCGCTCCTCGAGACCGGCGAGACGCGCCGAGGGGTCGTGAGGCGCAAGCCGCGGCTGGAACACCTCGTGCTCCAGGCGGCCGAGGCGCCGCTCCAGGTCGCGAAGAGCGGCGACGGTCGCGCCGTCGGTCCCGTCGACCGCACCGGGCGTGGGTACCGCGGGCGAGAGCACGTGGAGAGCGAAGGCCCCGACAGCCACCAGGGCCGCCACGGCGAACACGAGCGCGGCGGACTTCGGCATGTCCGGTCTCCCGAGCGGGTCTCGGCCACTCTATCACCTGTCCGAGAGCGCGCGGATCGTCCCGAGGCCGCGAAAGACGCGGAATTTCACCTGACCCCGAAGCCCCCGAAGCGTGGCTACCTGCCGAAGCGGCGCTGGCGGCGCTGGTAGTTGCGGATGATGCGGAGGAAGTCGATCTTGCGGAAGGACGGGAAGTAGACGTCCGTGAAGAAGAGCTCGGAGTAGGCGGCCTGGTAGAGCAGGAAGTTCGACAGCCGCGCCTCACCGCCCGTGCGGATGATCAGGTCGGGGTCGTCGCCTCCCGTGTACAGGTGGCGCCCGAGCATCTGCTCGTCGATTTGCTCCCTCTCGAGCTCGCCTCTCTCCACCTTCGCGAGGAGCAGTTGGACCGCGTCGATGATCTCCTGTCGACCGCCGTACGCGATGCAGAAGTTGAGGCGGTAGGCGTCGAAGTCCTTCGTCGCGTCCTCGACCAGTCGGATCGCCTCGAGGACCTCCGGCGGCAGCATCTCGAGACGGCCGAGAACGCGGACGTGGACGCCGCCCTCGAGGATCCGATCGTCGGTGGAGAGGCCGGCGAGCCGGTTTGCGAACAGCGCCATGAGGGTCTCGACCTCTTCCGCCGCCCGGGAGAAGTTCTCGGTCGAGAAGGCGTAGAGCGTCATCGTCCGCACGCCGGTTTCGCGACCCCACTCGACGAGCGCCTCGACCGTGTCGGAACCCAGGCGGTGGCCTTCCCACGGCAGGTGCCCCAGGGCCTTCGCGTGGCGGCGGTTACCGTCGAGGATGAACCCGACGTGGCCGGGGACGGGAGCGCCCCGGATCTCGCGCAGGAGACTGCGCTCGTAGGCGCGGTAGACCCACCGGACCACCGGACCGGGCAGACGGACGCGGGGAAGTCGCCAGCCCATGTGCGCTCCGGGACGGGGGTCGCTCGTGACCGAGCGCCCCTCACCCTCGCACGGGATGGGGAGGGCACCAAGCGGAGGCCGTGCGGCTCGGTGGGTCGCGGTGGGTCGCGGTGGGGGGCGGGTCCGGCTCGAACCCGCCTCGCCAGGCGGGCGAGGCCGAGCGCCGTCGACCCGAGAGGTCCGGTAGCGTCCGGGCCGAGAGGTCGCGGCACGGCTTGCCGTCGGGTCCAGGGATCCTGCGCTCTCGCGGCGGCCCCGCTCAACGCGGACGGCTCTCCTCGAGGTCGAAGTAGGCCCGCACCGTTCGCCGGGGATCCCCCTCCTTCACCATCCTCACGACGTCGAGCAGTCGGGACAGGTCGCGCCGGCGCTTCGTAGCCATCTCCTCGGCGTCCAGGTCGGCTTCCTCCAGGGGGCGCGCCAGGCGAAACCTCCCCGGGACGGGCGTGGGCTCGATCACGCCCAGGTGGTCGAGGGCGATCAGGGTGTACTCGAGCCGCCTGTCGATCCGTGTCCGCCCGAAGAGGTCCCGGTTCAGCTCCTCGGCGTCGAAGTCGTGGTGGCCGCTGGCCTCGAGCGCGTGGACGGCGCGTCGGACGAGATCCGGTGGGGGATTCGTCCACTCCGAGAACTCCTGCTGGATCGCCAGGTCGTCCTGGGCGTAGAGGAGCACGCACCGGGCGGGAAGGCCGTCGCGCCCCGCGCGGCCGACCTCCTGGTAGTACGCCTCGATGCTGCCGGGCACCTGGGCGTGGACGATGAAGCGGATGTCGGGCTTGTCGACCCCGAGGCCGAAGGCGTTCGTGGCGAGCAGCAGGAGCCCGTCCTCGGGCCGCGCCGCGGCGAAGCGGTCGTAGACGCTCTTCTTCTC
>JAUXCH010000848.1 GCA_030618975.1 Planctomycetia bacterium | reverse complement strand
CCTGAAGTTCTGCGATCTCAACCTCAAGAACCCCACGCATCCCGTGTTTCACAATGAACCGAGGAAGGGAGTCACCGCCAGTAGTGATCGCCACGTGCTCATCTCGGCTCGACCCTCGACCCGACGCAGGGACCGCCTTGGCTCCGGGGGCCATGCTCCGCCCTGGCCCGGCAGGAGAGCGTCTCCCATCGGCGTGTCGGCAACTCGAACAAGACGTGCCGAATGTCGTGACGCGGAGCTCGGAGATTGCCGCAAGTCATGAACAGGGCGCGAGATAAACTCGAAGAAAACGCGGTCGGGATGTGCGGAACGTGGGGCCCGGGGAAGCGCGTGCGACCGAACTCCCATCTATACTCCGCCGGAGCCGGGAACCGCCCTGAAGGACTGACGGAGGAGTAGAACATGGATTCGCCCGACGCGGGCTCCACGAGCCCGAAGCCGCAGGACGAGGGACGAGCCTCTTCCCGTAGGGGGCTGCTGGCAGCCTCCGCGGCCTTCGTGGTGGGAGGCGGCGTGGGCGCCGCGGTCGGCGCGCTCGCGTCCCCGGCGCCGGCGCCGGCGCCCGTGCCTGGCGCTCCGCCCCTGCCATGGGAGTGGGCTGAGCTCGACCCGTTGGAGGCCGGCCGAGGTGCATACCGCTTGTACGAAGATCCCGTGCGCGGCGGGTGCGGCTCCGGGGCCTACCTCTCGATCCTGAGCCTGCTGAAGGAGAAGGTCGGGTATCCCTGGACGACGTTGCCTGACCTGATGATGTCCCATGCGGCGGCCGGTTACGGCGGCCACGGCACTCTGTGCGGCTCTCTCGGGGGGGCTTCCTGCATCATCGGTCTGGTGGCGTACGGCTACGGCGAGAAGGGCCAGGTTTTCCGGCAGATGATCGACCGCCTCTTCTACTGGTATGCGAAGCAGGAGTTCCCGACCGACCGGTTCGACGACATCTCCGAGATGCCTGGGCAGATCCGGGTGAAGGCGATGTCGCCGCTATGCCACACGTCCGTCTCGAAGTGGGCGCTGGCCGCCGGGGCCGAGATCTCGTCCAAGGCAAAGAAGGAGCGCTGCGCCAAGGTGTGCGGCGAGGTCGTCTACACCGTCGTCCTCGCCATGAACGAGTACTTCGCCGGCCGCTGGGCGCCACCGCGCTGGGAGCCGTCCGAGGGGATCCGTCACTGCATCCAATGCCACGGGCCCGACGACATGTGGCACTCCAAGCCCGGCCTGAACCACCAGCAGGGCCACATGGAATGCTTGATGTGCCACTCCGATCACACGAAGTGACAACCTCGCGCGCGGGGGGGGCGCGGCGGTGGCGACACCGAGTGGCGCCGCTCCCAACGAGGGCAGACGGGCGGAATCCACCATGCGATCAACTTCTCCGATCCTCATTGTCCTGTTGCTCACCGCCTCTGGCCTCGCGACGCGCTCCGCCAGGGGCGAAGTGTGCGTAAAGTGCCATGTGAAGCCGGTCGAGAAGGCTACCGATCCACGGGTCTTCGCCGTGGAACTGTGGGAGGCCGGCGTCCACGCGGGACTCGCCTGCACCAGGTGCCACTCGGGCGCGGATGCCAAGGCGTTTGACCAACTCCCGCATCGGCTAGTGGCTCCCCCGGCGCCGTGCATGGACTGCCACGACGACGACTTCGCGGAGATCGGGGAGGAGTACGAGCGGAGCGTCCACGCGACGGCGCTCGAGACGTTCGCTTGCGAGCGCTGCCACGATCCGCACTCTATGTTCGGGGCCCGGGCAGAGATGCCGCGAGCGCAGCGTGTCGAGGAAGCGAACCGCGCGTGCATCCTCTGCCATCGTGACGCCGTGCTCGCGGGCTCGGGACGCGAGGGTGCGAGGGGGATCTCGGAGGCGCACGCGTGGATCCCGCGACCGGAGGCGCACGCGAAGATGCGCTGCGTGGTGTGCCACACGCCGATCGACGGGTCCGACGTCCACGAGGTGCTGCCAAGCGAGAGGGCGATCCGAGCGTGCGACGCCTGCCACGACGTCAACGCCCCGCTGATCGCGCAGTACGTCGACAGGGACGACCCGTCGTCGTGGGTCACGAACCCCCTTGTCTTCAAGGAGGCATACATCCCGGGTGCCACGCGGAACCGCGTGGTGGACGGCTTCCTCGTGGGGCTGTTCTGGGTCGTCGTGGCCGGCGTCCTGGCCCACGCGCTGCTCCGCGTCCTGACCCGGCGCAACCGGCCGAGGATGTCGGCCACCGCCGAGAAGGTGAAGATGTACCCCGTGTGGCTCCGCGTCTGGCACTGGTCGAACGCGATCCTGATGATCGTGCTCGCGTACACGGGACTTCGCCTGCACTTCGGGCAGCAGCGCGGGCCGGTGATGTCGT
>JAUXCH010000849.1 GCA_030618975.1 Planctomycetia bacterium | reverse complement strand
GGAGCAGCAGTCGACTGCCATCCGGGCGGGTCTCGAGACGAATCGCCGTCAGGCCGAGACGCAGCTCGGCATGGTCCGGTCCATCGCGAGTACCCAGGAGGACGTGTTCAGCACCTTCCAGAACACGCAGAACCGGGCGCTGAACGTCTTCCACCGTGCGCAGCAGCAGGCGAACGCGCAGCACCGTGAGACGCAGCGCGTTCTCAGCGGCCAGGTCGAGATGCTGGTCGAGAAGGTGCACAGCGCGCAGACGCGGGTCTTCTGGCTGTCGATCGGATTCGCGCTGGTCGCCGCGGCGGGGCTCGTCGCCGTGCTGGTGTTCGGCGGCTGACCGCTCGCTCGTCTGCCGACCCGTCGCTCGTCTGCCGACCCGTCGCTCGTCTGCTGACCGCTACCGCGGCGGCGGCACGGAGGGCGGGGGGAACGCGACCCGCGTCGCACCCGGCGCGACGGTCGACAGGTCGATGGCGGCCCAGGGCGTGGTCTCGTCGAGATCCTCCTGTGCGATCCCGTTCGAGAGGAACCGCAGGATGATCGCGGCGTCGTTGTCGAGCAGCGCGACGAGGCGCGTGAAACCCGGGAACCAGGCCACGTCGAGGACCGACGTCGCCGGGCCGTTGCCCTGTCCCGTGTCGTCGTCGATCACGATCATGAGCTCGTCGAGGAGGCTGGAGGTCGAGCGGTACGAGAACGCCTCCTCGTCGGCGTAGCCCGTGACGCCCTCCAGCACCCAGCTCTGGTCGATGGTCAGCAGGGCGGTGGACGGACTTCCGATCACCGTCGACGCGTAGCTCACCAGCGTGTTCTGGGCGGGTCTCACCTGCGTCAGCTCGGCGGAGGCGGCCGGTCGGGGCGCGACGAAGGTGCTTGCGTTCGTGCTGACGGTGGGCCCGGCGCCGACCGGGAGGGGCTGTCCGTCCACCCCCGCGTCCGGCCCGAGGTCCACTTCGGTGAAGGTCGCCGTGTCGACGCGGACGAGCCTCGCTCCGGACGTCGTGGCGCAGGCGACGTCCACGAACCGGTCGTCGGGTGTCACGGCCAGACCCTGCGGACTCGTCCCGGCCGAGGCGGTGGGCGAGAGCAGCAGGGTGTCGGTCTCGAGCGCCGCCACGACGTCGATCCGGTGGAGCCGGACGCGCTCGAGGGCGGTGTCCCGGTACGCGGCGTAGACGAAACGTCCGTCCGGTGAGACCCGCAGGGCCGCGCTCGTCGCCACGAGGTCCCCGGCGCCGTCGTGGGTGAGCGCGACGGTCGTCATCGCGACCGCTCGCGGGGCGAACCAGGCGAGCGCCTCACCGCTGCCGCCGCCGTCCTCCAGCTGCACCCAGATCCGCTGGGCCACACCGACCAGGCTGCAGGCCAGACCGACGGGCGCGCGCGTGCCGGGAGTGGGCACCGTGTTCACCGGTGTGAAGGAGAGCCCTTCCGCCTCGACGACCGACGCGGGCGCGGGGACGCCGAAGTAGACCGGCAGCGCGGCGCCGAGGGTGAACCGGAGCGTGTAGCTGTCGAGGCGGTATTGCTCGTGCTCGTTGACCTCGAAGCCCTGCGCGAGGATCACCGTCGTCGTGCCGGCTCTCCAGAACGACCCGGTGTCCGGGGTCAGCAGGATGGTGTGCGGGTCGTTCGGATCCACGCGGGGTACGAGCGGGATCGCATCGTCCCCCGAGGTCACCGCCACCTGGATCGGGTTCAGGATGGTGACGGGATCGTCGTACGTGATCCGCACCTCCTGGATCGTGCCCGGGATGACCTCGTCCTGGGCGGGGTAGGTCGCGACGATGACGGGGCGATCCTGCCCGCTGCCGCAGGCCGAGAGCGTCACGAGGACGATCAGTAGGGAGACGGGGACGGTCGAGCGGTTGCGCATCACGGCGTGACGATACCCGCGCGCAGGAGGAGCGGGGTCAGAAGCGCCAGCCCTCGCCGCGCGGGAGGACGACGAGCAACAGCAGGGCGATCAGGAGGCTCCCCCAGCGGAGGAGGGGCTGGATCGAGCCGTCCGCGCGCAGCAGGGCGTCGAGGAAGGCGGGGCGCGTGCGCGGGGGCCGGCCGATGCGGGAGAGGCGGCCGATCGCCAGCCAGGCGTCGGCGATGCCCGCGACGACCACGAGCAGGAGCGGGACGACGGGGGCGGCGAGGAGACCGCCCACGAGCAGCACGGTGAGGCGCTCGGGCCGGCGCCAGAAGGTGCGGGCCGCGGGGGCCGAGCCTCCGGGGACCAAATCTCCGGGGACCCGTCCTGCGGGAGCCAAACCTCCGGAAGCCAAACCTCCGGAAGCCAAACCTCCGGAAGCCAAACCTCCGGAAGCCAAACCTCCGGAAGCCAAACCTCCG
>JAUXCH010000979.1 GCA_030618975.1 Planctomycetia bacterium | reverse complement strand
CGAAGGAGAGATCGGGGAAGACAGCCGCGCCCTCAGCATCCGTGCGTGCCTCCCCAGCGTCCGCGAACCGTATGAGATGGCCCACGTCTTCGAACCCGACGGGAGGTTGCAGACCGCTGGGCCTGTCCACGATCTCCAATCGCTCGAGCGTTACGAGGCTCCGCGCTCGAGGTTCACCATCGGGATCGAGCACCAGGCAACGCAGTGTTCCCCGACCCCCCTCTTCTGCCGCCGGCGTGACCGGCCCCGAGCCGGCTAGATGCGCTGGCGGAACATCCTCCACCTCGGCGTCGATCGGCTCGCCGGGCACGAACTCCGAGGCGGAGTCGTCGCGGTGGACCACCTCCCCATCGTGCGCGGGGGCGGACTCCCGCTCGCCGCTACCCCACCACAAAGCCAGAAGCACGGCGAGCAGAGCCAGTACGGGGAGAGCAGTTCGTCGCACACCTGTCCTCGCAGCTGACCTCGATCCTACCCTCTCGCGCGTCCCGATCAGACCATTCTGCCCGCGACCCGGCAGGCGCCTGCGTCTTCTCGAGTGACGGTGGTCGGGGCTCTTGGCAAGGGCGTGCCAGGCACTTGCGGTCGACGAGGAGAACCACCTGCGAACCGAGCTCGTGCTCGACGCGCTCACATGGCGATTCGCCAGCGCCAGCCGGTGGGCGTGGCCGTGCTTCCCGGCAAGGATGCCGAGCAACCCCAGCTCCGCCTCCTCGTGGACCGGTTCGTGGGCGCCGTCGGGCGAGGCGTCATAAAGATGGGGTAAGCGCGCACCCCCTCCGGGATCGGGCTGTGGCAGCCGATCCAAGGGACTGTGGGCGAGAGCCTCCGGCTCGTTAGCCCAAGGCCAGGAAAGCAGCCTCGGGATCCTCGCCGAACAACTGGATCGCTGCCGCCTTGTCCCGGACCAGTCTCTCGATGTCCTGCGTCGTGCAGTTGCCCAGTCGGATCCAGATCACCTTGGGCGGCGGTGCCGTGAGGACGCTGCGTTCGTGGAAGTCCGCATCCTTGGACACTATGGCGAGGTCGTGCTCGATGGCATGGTCCCAGACCGCAGAGTCCTCGGCGTGCGCCATGCCGACATCCCGCACGTGCACGGAGCCGGGGAAGACGTCACCCAGGTCTCGTACCAGGCGAGGCGCCAGGTTCTGGTCGAAGAGGAGCCTCAGGGGTCACCGAGGTGGGATCGACGAGAACTTGCGCTCCTGGTCGGCCGCGTACAGGAGGCACGCCCGGATGTCGTCGTGCTCCAAGTCCGGGAAGTCCGCAAGGAACTCCTCCTCGGTCATCCCGGAGGCCAGGTACTCGAGGACCTCGTAGACGGTGATGCGCAGGCCTCGGATGCATGGCTTTCCGCCGCGCTTGGCCGGATCGATTGTGATGCGCTCTCGGTAGTCCACTGCTGACAGTCTACGCTGCGGTGGTAGCGGCGCTCGGCCGGCGTGGCGAGAGTCCCGCTGTCGCGCCCTGGCGGAACGGGGCACAGAGCACGTTGCCCCCCGCGTCTGGCGTGCCATGGCGGCCACCGGGGGTGCCCTGAGCACAAGCCTGGCGAACGTCGCCCCCCCACCCGCTACCGTCCAGAAACAGGCCTGTGCAGCCCCTGGCCGAACCACGGCATGGTGGCCTTGAGTGTCGCCCACAACCGGCCATTTCTTGCGGGTTTCAGCCCCAAGTCCAGGGGGCTCATCATCCCCTGGTCCCGG
>JAUXCH010000173.1 GCA_030618975.1 Planctomycetia bacterium | reverse complement strand
TTCCCGCTCGATGACCGGATGAACGACGATGATCAACTGGATCTCGTCGCCATTTCGGGCGTAGTTCGAGAACATGCCGCCCACGAAGGGCAGGTCGCTCAGGCCCGGCGTGCCCTCGTCCGTCGAGGACATGTTGCGAGACAGGATCCCGCCGAGCATCAACGCATCGCCGTCCTTGAGACGGGCCGTCGTCTTGAGATAGCGCGTACGGAAGGACGCCGCCACCTGATCGGTACCCGTCGTGTCGCGGAGCGCAGCCGTGAGCTGGGCATCGGGCAGGGAAATCTCCGGAATGACGTCCAGCGTGATGTCGCCCCTCTCGCCGACGAGAGGCCGGATCCCGACCTGGACACCGAACGGCTTGAACACGACGGAGTTGAAAACGCCCTCCGTCACGGCGACGGTGGTCGTTGCGAAGGACTGGGGGATGGGGACTTCGCCGCCTACCTGGAAAAAGGCTCTCTCACCCGAGAGCACGGTCAGGGACGGACGAGCCAGGCTGCGTGCCCAGCCCTTCGACTCGAGCAGCGAGAGCACCGACGCGAACGCAACGTTGTCGCCCGCGAGCTGGAACTGATTGGCGAGCGTGCCCGCCAGGAAGCCCAGTGCGTTCTGAACGTCTGGATTCTCACCCTGATCACCCACGCGGGCGGCGCCCCGCCCCTGGGCTGCGGACGCGATGCTACCGGGGTTCAGGGAAGGCTGGGTGAAGTTGGAGAGGAGCAGGGCCCAGTCCGAGGAGTAGTCGCGCAACAGAGAGGAGTTGACCTCGTACAGCCGGATGTCGACGCGAACCTGCGGGAGATCCGTGACCTCCAGGAACGAGAGGATCCTCCCCTTCGCAGCCTCGATGACCTTGGCCCGTCCCAGGTTGGAATCGATCTCGTTCTGGAGCTGCCGCCCTATGGCCATGGATCCACCGAAGACCTCCTGCAGGTTCTGCGACCCGCGGAGGTTGGACATGCCGCCGACGTTCTGGGCCGAAGTCAGTGCGCCGGACTCGTCCGCCCGCACCTTGATCGAGTTTTCGGACGTCACGCCGAGCATGCTCTGCGCGAGGCTCAGCACACGAATCAACTCGACCTGCGTCGGGACCCTGCCCTCGAGGACGAAGATGTCCTCTTCGTCGTTGGGCAGCCGCCCGCGCACCAACCGGTGCACCCTGACGCGCACGCTCTGGTCATCGAGGATTTCAGCGATTGCCGCCTGCATGCGGTCTTCCATGCGGCCCGGCAGGGTCTCGACTCGGATGAGGTTGATGACGATTCCGCTGCTCCTGGCGGCTTCGTAGACCTCGACGGCGCCCGCAGGGGGCGAGCCGAGGTCGTCCGGGATCCCCGCGACCGCCGGGGCGGGGCGACGTCCCGCGCGGCGCGCGTCCAGATAGCGCTGGGCAGCCTCTTCCGCGGCGTTGGCGTAGGAGATGTCGGGAACCAGGCCGCGAAGCACCACGGCGTCGCGATCCGGGGCAGCCTGCACCCGAATCGTGGAGTAGATCTCCTTCAAGGCCTCTTCGAGGAGGGAGAGGTCCCGCCGGACGTGGAACAGGAAGAAGTCCGTGCCACCGTCCTCGAACCAGACCATGACCGTCGTGCGGCCCGGACTCTTGCCGAGGAGCAGCACCTCACGAGGTGTCAGCACCTCGCCTCCGAGGATGTCCTCGTCGGCCACGGCAAGGCGATTCACGTCCTTGTCGAACGAGAGCCGGACGTGGGTGGACACGAGCAGTTCTTGCGCCGCCTGGGCCGGATCCTCTGCCTGTGCGACGCCGGGGAGCAGGGTCACGCCCAGCAGCACCCCGAACAGGATTGCGAAGCGGCGAATCGCCTCTTGTGACATCGTTCGGTCCTTCCTTCGCTAGCAGCCGCGCGTGTCGCAGGGGTCGCAGGGATCACCGCACGGGCAGCAGTCGCCCCCGCAGGGCTCCCACCAGCGGAGCGGATCCTGGCAGCACCCCGTGAATGCCAGGGCCACGGCGAGCAGCAGAAGCACGCCGGTCAGGATGCGAAGCTTCTTCATCGTCGAAACCTCCTCAGCGCGATTCCGGGGGCGGGAAGGCCACGGTCTGCGCTCCGGGGAACCCCTTCTCCAAGCCCCGCAGACGCGCCTTCGCCGGCGGCCAGCCCGGCATGTGCCGGAGGGACTCCCTGTAGTGGGCCACTGCCTTGTCCGTCTGCCCGAGCGCTTCTTCGATCAGACCGGTGTTGTATACGACCCGCCACCGAGGAGCACCCAGCCCTTCCGCCGTGGACAAGGCGGACAGTGCGTCTTGGGGCCGGTCGGCCACGAAGTACGCCGAGGCCAGGGCTTCGTAGAGTTCGGCCTGGTCCGGGCGCAACGCAACCTGGTCTTCGAGGAACGTAATGGCAAACACGAAGTTGCCCTCCTCGAGGGCGATGCGGCTTCGCAGCACGGCAGCTTCCGGGTGCACAGGCTGCAGCGCGAAGAGTGTATCCAGGTGTTCGGTGGCGCGATGCGGGTCATTCGCCTCGTAGGCCAGCAACGCGGCGAAGAGCCGAGTCGGCACGTGCCGCGGATACTTGAACAGGAGGTTCTCCGCCTTGCGACGGATGAGTTCCTTGGACTCGATGTCCGACGGGCTGCAGCCGCCGCACGCGGAGCCGCCGTCGTCATAGATCCCGCTGTAGGGCGCGCGCGTCCACTCCTCGCGGAGCTCCATGACCTCGACGTCGGGGTCACCTGGACACATGTCCTGCCTCGCCAGCGAACCCTGGCAACCCAGGAACGCGAGCATCACGGCGATCGTGAGTGCAAGGCCAAGCCAACGCCGTCCTGCCTGCATGGCACCGATCCTCCTGCCGACCTGCCACGGGAACACCACCCGGCACCAGCCGGACAGCACCCTCCCGAAGCCGAGCCGGTGCGAACCCTCCGACGCAAGGATCGCTCACCCCCCGTCACGGGTTTGTCTCCGAGCCGTGCGGCGCAACAGTTTCACAACGTCCGGGGTCGTTTCCGCAGGCCGCACGGCGCCGTGGAAGGCGCGGAAGCCGCGGAAGACGCGGAAACGCGGAGGGCACGGAGGGCACGAAGGGCGCGAACAACTCGCGAACGGCGTGGCGTGTCCCGGGTCCGGTTCCCCCCCCTGCCCGGTGATCACGGGTACGGAGGGATCAGGGGATCGGAGTGCCCGAACCCTGTCGGATTACCCCGTCGAGCACCTGGAGGAACTGGTAGACGGCCGGTCCGAGCGTCGCGACGAAGATGCCCGGCAAGAAGCAGAGCACGAGGGGGAAGACGAGCTTCACCGGTAGGGCCTGGGCCTTCACGAGCGCGCGCTCGCGCCGCCGGCTCTGGGCATCCTGCGCCTGATGCTCCAGGACTCCGGACAGACCTCCTCCCACCTGTTCCGTGTGCACCATCGCCGAGACGAAGACCGAGATCGACGGCACGTCGATCCGCTTCTCGAAGCGCCGCCACGCGTTCGTGCGCGACATGCCGGAAAGCAGCTCGCGCCGGAACGTGGAGAACTCCTGAGGAAGCACGCGATTCGACGCACTCGACTCGAGTACCCGAATGAGGGAAGCATCGAACCCGAGACCGGCGCGCGCGAGCGTGGCCAGGATCTGCAGCGTGAGAGGAAGGTCATCCTCGACCTCGCGAACGCGCTTGCGCCGCGCCGCCCTGACCTGCAGCCAGGGCAGGGCGGCGACGAAAAGCCCCAGGAACCACGGAGCGAGCACCAGAATCGGCGCGAAAATCACGCCGATCCCTCCGGGCAGACCGTCGAGCCACGCCATGGCCGTGGCCATCAGATGCGAGTTGCGGAGTGCCACGACCGTCAGCAGCGCGAGGAGCACGCACACTACGGAGAGAAGCAGGAAAACGTGCGGTGCCTCCAAGCGACGAAACCCGGCCAGGAAGAGCCACCGCTTGAGCCACGGCATGCTCGTGTCGGGGACGGGCATCACCTCCGGCTCGAACTGGGCCCTGTGCTCCTCCGCGAGCCGGGCGTGCACGCGCGCCCGCTGCGCCGACTTGAGGACCGTCAGGTAGAGCACGATGATGAGCGCGAGCCAGACGGCGACCAGTAGGGTGGCGCTCACACGGAACTCCCGTCAGAACTGAATCCGGGACATGCGGGCTATCCAAACGGCGCCCAGCCCCTGCAAGATGATTGCGGCGGATGCTGCGAACCGGCCGATGTCGGTGGACAGGAACCCCTCCACACGATCCGGACTGAGCCGCCACATCAGTGCGGCCAGGAAATAGGTGAGGGCAAGGACCACGATCACCGAAAAGCGCGCTTCGGTCGTATGCGCCCTCACGCGCCGGCCCACCTCGACGCGGTCGCGGATGAAGCGACCCGTCGTGGCGAGCGTCGGCGCCAGGTTGCCGCCCCCCTCCCACTGCACGGCCAGTGCGTAGTAGAAGAGGCGAAACGACTCCATCGGAAGCACTTGGGCGAGGTCTTTGCAGACCTCGACCGGATCGTCACCCAGTCGGATTCGTGAGATCAGCGTCGAGAGGAAGGGTTTCAGGAGCTTCCCGGCCTGGTGCTCCGCGCTCGTCAGGGCGTCGAGGACACCCACGCCGGCGTGCAGGGACGTCACGACGTGGTCGATGGCCTCGGAGAGTTGCGACTCCAAACCCAGGATCCGGCGACTCACCACCGTCGAGCGGATCAGGACCCCGACGATGAAGAACAGAAATCCGAGTGAGATCGCAAAGCTGGCGCCCATCCGCGTGAACAGGAGGAAGGCGAGGGTGCTGAAGATCCCCAGCACCCAGGGCAGGGCCCGGAGCCACGGGCCCTCGATCTGTCCCACCCGCAAGACGCGTACGGTGACGCTGTCGCTGACCGTGGGGATCCGACTGAGGGCAATCTGACGCACGTGCCAACGACGCTGCATCCACAGGAAGGCCAGCACGAGGGCCACGCCTGCGCCGGCCAGAACCCAATCAGACATGGCGCCCGTCTCCGCGCGCCATGAAGAGGGAGGTTGGAAGTGGAGTACCGCGGTCGCGGAGCACCTCGGCCATCCGCGGCACGACGCCGGTGGGCACGAAAGAGCCTTGCACACGGCGGCCCTCGCGGCCCCGTTGCTTGAAGTTGTAGAGATCGTTGAGCAGGGGCGTGCTCCCCTCCAGCCCGACCACCTCGGCCACACTCTCGACCCGCCGTACGCCGTCCTCGTAGCGCCGGACGTGGACCACGACCTCGAGGGCGCTCACGATCTGCTCGCGAATGGCGCGGGAAGGTAGGTCCACGCTCGACATCAACACCATCGTCTCCAGGCGTGCCAATGCATCGCGTGGCGAGTTGGCGTGGATGGTGCAGAGGCTACCGTCGTGCCCGGTATTCATGGCCTGGAGCATGTCCAGCGCTTCGCCTCCGCGCACCTCACCCACGATGATCCGATCGGGCCGCATGCGCAGTGAGTTGATCACGAGATCGCGGGCCGTGATCCGTCCACGCCCCTCTACGTTCGGAGGCCGTGTCTCGAGACGAACGGTGTGCTCCTGATCGAGGATGAGCTCGGCAGTGTCCTCGATGGTCACGATTCGCTCGGTGGCAGGAATCGCCTCGGCCAGCGCGCCGAGGAGCGTGGACTTGCCTGCTCCGGTACCGCCCGAGATGAGCATGTTCTGCCGACCCTCGACGCACCGCGACAGGAAGTCGTGTATCTGCTGTGACATCTCGCCCAGGCTGACCAACTCGCTGCGCCGCATGCGGCGTTGCCCGAATCGACGAATCGAGATGGTGGGGCCGTCGATCGAGACGGGCGGAATCGTGGCGTTCACGCGACTCCCGTCCGCGAGCCGTGCATCCAGCATGGGCTGGGACACGTCGATGCGCCGGCCGATTCGCGCCGCGATGCGTTCGATGAGGCGCCGGATGTGATCCTGGTCACGGAACCGGACCTTCGTCTTCTCCAACTGCCCGAACCTCTCGACGTAGACCCTGTCCGGGGCGTTCACGAGGATGTCGGTCACGGCCGGGTCGGCCATGAGAGACGCCAGGGGTCCTACGCCGAGGGTTTCGTCGGTCAGGTCGTCCGCAAGTCGGTTCCGCTCGGACTCGTTGAGAGGAAACTCCTCCTCGCTCAGAATGCGCTGCACGAAGTCCTTGACGACTCGCTTGACGCTTTCCTCGTCCTCCGCGAGCAGCTTTCGATCGCCGATGTCGTCGAGAAGCCGGGCGAGGAGGTGGGCCTTCACGGCGACGTAGTCGGCGCGCCCCTGGTGGGCCTCGGCGCTCGTCTCCTTGGACCCGGGCTTGCGCCGGATCCGCTTGGTCGGCGCGGCAGACACGGAACCGGAGAACCGTTGGCGTAACGCCTCGATTCGTGCGCGATCTTCGCGAAGGCTCATCCGACGGCCGCCTCCTCCTGCGCGGTGCGTACATCGCGTTCCTGCTCGGTGGCCGGAGAGTCGGCGCTCGCCTGCGTGGTGGGCGCGTGTTCCTCGATGTCGTCCACGATTCCGCGGATGGCGCGGCGGAACCTGGACAGACGCGAGGACGACAGGATCAAGGGCTGGCCTATGTTCACTGCCTGCGGTACCCGCTTGTCGTAGGGCACGTCGTGGCGCAGGTGCACCCCGAGATGCTCTTCGATGTCGGCCGGGTTCAGCTGCGCCGGGAAAGCGGGCTGTCCACGATTGAGGAGGATCCAGACGCGACGTTCGTCCAAGCCCAGCTGCCCGAGCGTCTCGAGGAGGCTGGCAGTGCCATTGAGGACGGGCACCATGACCTGCGTCACGAGGCAGACGATGTTGGAAAGGTCGAGAATCGACAACACGACGCCGTCGAGAACGGGGAAGGTGTCGACGATGACGTAGTCGAAGGACCGTCTCGCCAGGGTGATCACGCGGGAGAGCACCCGGTCGTCCACCTCGGTCGCAGCGAGAACGGTGGGCGGCGCCGCCAGCACTCGCAGCCCCGAGGGCTCGTGTGGAAGCGCTAGCTGCTCGAGGAGCTTGCTGTCCAACCGGTCCATCTGTTGCGCGGCGTCCGTGATCGACTGCGTCGGCTCGATGTCCAGCATCGAGGCGCAGATACCCAACTGCAGCGAAGCGTCCACCAGCAGCACTCGTCCTGGATGGCGGCGAGCGAGCTCGCACGCCACGTTCGTCGACACCGTGGACTTTCCGACACCTCCCTTGTTGGAGATGAACGAAATGACCTTGCCCATGGGCCCGGTGCTGCGGACCGGCATGTTGAACAGCCTGTCCACGGTTTGCTGGAGCTCACCGATGGAGATCGGACGGCGTAGGAAGTCCTGTACGCGTACGCGCAGCACGTCGATGATCGCGCTCGTCTCGGCGTCCGCGTCGTTGAACATCTGCCGGCGGTAGACGGCTACGACGGCAGCGTCCGGCGCCACGTGCGCGATCTCCTCCGCGAAGGCCCTGACGCCCGCGAACTCGCCTCGGAGCTCGATGACCACCACGTCCGGCAGCTGAAGCCGGGCGCTCTCGACGCCGCTGCGCTCGTCGCGTGCGTACGTCGCGACACAACGGTAGTCCTTGATCGATCCGAAGGCGCTCTCGAACTCGTCCTCCAGGGTCTCGTCCGGTGACACGACGAGGAATCGAACCGAAGTGTCTCTGCTCACGTTGGCTCCCTGCCGGCGATGGGCCGGCGGTCAGCGGACCAGGGCGGCCGCTCGTAGCGGCTCGCTCAGCTTCTTGTAACGATCCATGATGGTCTCGACGAGGGCACCGGCCAGCCCGGGCGTCTCGACTGCCGAGGCGTTGAAGGGCGCGACGTACGACGGCAACTTCACGATCTCGATCTCGAAGTATTTCTTGTTCTTCTTGTCGTTGTCGAACCCCGTGGCGGTCGCGCGGCGGACCGCCACGGTGCCGAAGCCGACGATCCTCGGGTCCCCTGTCTTGAAGTCGTCGCCGGGTTGGCGCCCCGGCACCCCGTCCCACTCCACCGTGCCGTCGTAGATCGGCACGTAGAAGTAGACCGCGCCCTCGACGTAGCCGTCCAGGTGCGGGTTGCCGAGCCATTCCATCACCTTGGTCCAGTTCCACGCGGTCGGATCGTCGTCGTCGTCGTGGGGCCAGTCCAACGCGATCGGAACCGCGTAGTCGCCGATGGACCAGGCGCGACGGAGCGGCGCGAGCGGGTCGAGCGGGTAGTCCTCGTGCCCGCGGAAGGAGAGCATGCCGATCGGCACCGGTCCCGGGTTGATCTGCCCCGGCGGGATGATGGGCGGGCCGCCCCGGTTGTCGTACGGGAAGAAGGGGTTGGGCTGCGGCGGTCCGCCGGGCGGATTCTTGTTCCCAGCGGATCCTGCGAGCAGGCCGTTGCCGGCGAAGCGCAGTCGCAGGGTCTGGCCCTTGGGGATCGCGTTCCAGTAGCTGTACTCGAGGAGGAAGGGCGTGGCGCCCGGGAGTCCGGCCGTGGGGTCGGGCAGGCCGACCAGCGTCGCGCG
>JAUXCH010000420.1 GCA_030618975.1 Planctomycetia bacterium | reverse complement strand
CTCCCCGAGGCCCTCCGCCAGGAGCTCGACGGGCTCGCCGAGGGCTCGGGTCTCGACGCCGAGGCACTCCTCCTGACGGAGTTGATGGGGGACGGTCTCCGCTTCCACGACGTCCCTCCCAGGCTCCGCGGCCTGCTCGCCGCCCGGGAGGGGCCCCGGGCCGCCCTCGGGCTGTCCGGCCCCGACGCCGCCCTGCTCGCCGAAGAGCTCCTCCTCGTCGAGCGGTGGCCGGTGGGGGGCGTGACGACCCTCCTCCTCGCCTGGCCCGGGAGCCTCGGCGGCCTGGCCGGCGTCTCCTGCCGCGGACTCGGCTACCTGGCTGCGCCCGTACCCGCGCCGACCGCGAACCAGAGTCTCGCCGACGCCCCGTTCTCCGTGCTCGCCCGGCGCGCTCTCGAGCGGGCGACCGACGCCGAGGACCTCGTCGAGCGGCTCGGCGGCGCGACCGCCTGGCGCGTGCTCGCGCTCGACGGTCCGAGCGACACGCGCCTCCTCGGCCTGGCCCAGGTCGCCGCCGTCGTCACCGCCGACCTGAGCGCCACCCCGGTGTTCGTCCTGCCGCCCGAGGACGGGGCCGGCCACGTGGTCATCCCCGCCCGCGCGCCGGATCCGTCGGCGTTCGACGCGCTCCTCGCGGAGACCACACCGCGACCGTGGAGGGTGCGGTGGAAGGGCACGACGTGGTGGGTCGGCCTCGGGGGCGACGCCGAAGTCGTGCTCGCGTGTCCGGGAGCGCCCTGAGGCCCGCGCCCGGTCACCCCTGGATCGGGACGGCGATGTCGAACACGGAGTCGGGTGACGCGGGGTCGAACCGTTCGTCGTAGATCTCCACGTCGGGCGCGTCGCGTACGGTGTGGCCGCTGGCCGGGAGCCACTGCCCGTAGAGGGCCCGCACCGTACCTTCCAGGTCGGCGAGCGGTCCCCGGTGCGTCCAGACGGCGTACGGCCCGCCCTCGACGGTTCTGAGCTCCATGCCCGGCGGTACGTCGCTCGGGTCGGCCACCTCGACGCAGGCGAGGTACCCGGCCGCATCGACGTGCCGGGGTTCGGAGTCTGCGGGCAGGGCGTAGCAGAGGCCGTACGCGCCGTCACCGATCCGCGTGCGCAGCTCGCCCTGCCGCTCGAGGAACGCGTCCCACAGCCGCGGCAGCACCGTGTGACTGTCGGAGTCCGGCGAGCAGATGGTGATGAAGACGGTGCCGAGTCCCACGTAGTGTCGGGTGGGCAGCATCTCGATCCTGGGTTCCACGTGCATCGGATCGTCTCCCGGGCCGCACCCGGTCGGGCGCGGCGTGACCTCGGTTTCACTTCGCGCGCAGGTCGAGCTCGACCGTCTCACCGGCGGCCCCCGTCGTCTCGTCCTCGATCTCGCCGCTTCTTCCACGGCGGCTGGCTTGGATCCTCCAGCGTCCCGGGGGCACGCCCCGAAGCACGAACGAACCGTCCCCCTCGACGAAGCTCTCGATCTTCATCCCCCGATCGTTCAGCTCGAGGAAGGCGAAGGTGAAGGCTCGCGGCAGGCGGACGCGCCCGTGGATCTCGCCGCCCTTGTGGGGCGTCAGCGCCACGCGCCGAACGCCGGGTGCCACCTCCGCCAGGACGTAGCGGTCGCCGTAGTCCTCGACGCCCCAGACCCGATACGTCGCCCGCGGATCCAGGCCGAAGAAGTGCGCGCGCCCCTGGCTGAGATCCACGACGAGGCGTTCGACGAAGCGATCGTCCCCCTCCTGCGCGCCGGTGACCCGCGTCAGCACCAGCGTGTGGATGCGATGGGCCTCGCCGTCGGTCTCCTCGACCCGTGCGACCAGGTCCCGGCGGGACGGGAGCACGAGAACGACCTTGCCCGGCGCGTCGGAGTCGACGGCCGTGCCGTGACCTGGCGGTTCCTTCGGCACCGCTGCGCCCGGGGGGAAGACGGCGAGCAGGACCTCGCCGGGCGGGACACGACGGAATCGGAACGCCCCTGCCGGGTCCGTCCGTCCGCGGAACGGACCGTCGCCGGTTCGCGGCCACAGACCGACCCGCGCGCGGGGAACCGGCACCCCTGCCGGGGTCCTGACGACGCCGGACACGACGCGCGCCTTGAGAAGGCGAATCGTCTCGTCCTTCGGCTGCCACCCGCGGATCCAGAGCTCCACCAGCTCGTCCTTGCGTTCCCCGGGTGGCCTCACGCGCAGGTCGAATCGCCCGTCGGTCTCGAGCCCGCCGATTCGCACGCGTCCCGACCTGGCGGTGTGGACCCACCGTTCTTCCAGGTAGTAGGCCGCCCGGCGGCCCCGGGCACCGTCGCGTTGTTCGATGTCGATGCGGGCTCCGGCGACGGGCTTCCCGTCCTCGTCGACGACGCGCAGCACGACGGCAGCGGCGGGGAGCAGACGGATCTCGACGTCCCGGGACCCGGTGGTCGCGAGCGTCGCTTCGGGAACGGCGCCGATTCCGTTCTCGTCGACCACGACGAGGTACTTCGCCTCTCCCAGGTCGTCGAAGACGAAGCGCCCTCGGCCGTCCGTCATCACGAGGTCGTGGATCACGTGCCAACGGAAGTCGTCAAGGGGCAGGTTCTCGGGCTCCGGCACCCGGGCCCAGAGCTTCACACCTTGCGCCGGGCGTCCGTCGGCGGTGAGGACGCGACCCTCGATCCTCGCGGCAAGGGGCAGTCGCACCTCCCGCTTCCCGCCCTCGGCACCGAGCGGGCCGACGAGGACGGCCCCGGGCCGCGCCCCGGTCCCGGGCCGGAAGCCGGAGAGGTAGACCCAGAGCGGACGAGCGCCGGGATCGACGGGAATCCGGATGCGGCCGCTCTGGGGGTCGGGCCCGAGCCGGTCGTACAGGGTCTCGAACGGAGAGTCGTCCTCCGTCTCGACGTCGATCTCCGCGAAGACGGGGGCACCGTCCGGGCCGAGGACCACCAGCTCCCAGTGGGGCGTTCCTGCGGGTACGTGGCAGTCGTCCCACCAGAGCTTCGCTTCGAGGAGGACGTCCTGGGCTCCCGCATCGGCCTCCACGGATCCGATCCACCGCTTCCCGTGGTCGTCGTCCAGGTCGAACGAGATGAGGTAGCGGCGGTTGGCGGGCACCTCGGCACGAAACGAGCCGTCGGTTCGAACCCGGCACCACGACTCCCAGACCTCCCCAGGCTCCTCGCCTCCACCCCAGATCTCGACACTGCATTCGCGCGGCGTGTCCACGCCGGCGGGCAGGACCACGCGTCCCGCCAGCGTCGCGGGGGTGACGAGCTCCACGCGGGCGCGGTAGTCCGTGCCGCCGGCGGCGACGAACTCGTGCCCCCACGCGTCCTCGGTCTCAGTGCGCCAGACGAGGTAGCCCGGCGCCTCGACCGAACACTGCGCCGCATGGGCGCCGAAGGGACCGAGCCGCGCCCTGCCCCGTTCGTTCGTCTCGGCGGTCGCGGTCGCGAGACCGTCCTCGAACACGATCTCGATCGTGGCGCCCCGCACCGGCTGGTCGTCGGCACGGGCCACGACCTCGACGTCCAGGTAGCGCGGCGCAGGAAAGCCGAACGCGAGGGACGTGAGTGCGCCGCGGCGCAGGGTGACGGGCTCCGAGAACGCGGGCGGATGGCCGTCGAGGTCGGCTCGCAGGTGTCCCGCTTCCCCGTCCGGCACGGCGTCGAACGTGAACGCACCCTCGGCGTCGGTCCGCACGGGTTCCACGAGTCGCCACGGGCCGTGGAATCCGGGGCCTCGCCAGTCGCTCGCCAGCAGGGGACGGACGACGGCTCCCGCTGCCGGCCGACCGTCGGGCAGGCGCACGACGCCGGCGAGCCGCGCGGCGGCCACGACCTCCACGTCGGCCACGATCGTCTCCGAGGATTCCTCCCGTACGCGGAGCGCCCACCGGCGGTCACCGCCCACCGTGCGCCCCGTCGCGGTCTCCGTGTCCACCCACCCGCGCCCGAGGACGACGAGGCGCGCGCCGCGGTAGACCCGGCCCCTGCCGCGGATCTCGAACACGCCGCCTGGTCCGCTGATCGCGGATCCGATCTCGACGCCGGTGAGCAGGACGACGTGGACCGGCGCCCCCGCGACGGGATCGCGGGTTCCCTCCCGGACTACGTGGCCCCGGACGAGGACGGGCGCCTCCTCCGGCGGGGCGGGAACCTCGACCGGCGGCCTTCCGGCGAGGTGCGCCGCACCCGGTGTGTCCTGCGGAGGGGCAAGCGGCAACCCCGCTCCGTCAGGCTCCGAGCTCGCGCACCACCACCCGGCGAGAAGTGCCAGCAGGGCGAGCACGGCCACGGCGATCGTGATGGGTCGCAACGGATCCCTCTCCCGGGGCCTTCGAACCGCGGGCCCAGGCACCGGAACCCCATTGGACCACACGGTCCCGATGCCTCGACGCGCCCCTGACGACACCTACCCGACTTCCTCCCCTCGTCCGCCGGTTCCGGCACCTCGGCGACGCGAGTGTGCCTCGACGCCGTGTTGTCAACTTTGACAATTCTAAAGTTGCACTTTAAGATTGTACCGCATGCGATACGTCACACGTCAGCTCGAGGGCCCCTTGCGGAAGGCGGCGAAGGGCTTCCCGGCCGTCCTCGTGACGGGTCCGCGGCGGTCGGGAAAGACGGAGTTGCTGCGGCACACCTTCCCGCGCGCCGAGTACAGGTTGCTCGAAGATCCCGACGTCCTGGAGCGGGTGCGCTCGGATCCCCGCACGTTTCTGGACGGCTTGCGACTCCCCGTGATCCTGGACGAGATCCAGAACGCGCCTGAGCTGCTCTCCTACGTCCGGACCCGCATCGACACGGGCCGGCGGCGGCTCGGGCAGTGGTTGCTCACGGGCTCGCAGGAGCCGTGCCTCGTGCAAGGGGTCGCGGAGTCGATGGCCGGACGTGCGGCCATCTTCCACCTCCTGCCCTTCTCCACGTCCGAGTCGACGAAGGTCGGGTGGTTCCGCGGCGGATTCCCCGAGGTCGTCACGCGCCCGCGACACGCTGCGACGTGGTTCGGGTCCTACGTGCAGACCTATCTCGAGCGCGACGTGCGGCAGGTCACCGCGATTCGAGATCTCGGCACCTTCCGTCGTTTCCTCGGTCTCGTGGCGAGCCGCATCGGCCAGGTCCTCAATCGGAGTGACCTGGCGTCGCCGCTGGGTGTGAGCGTTCCGACG
>JAUXCH010000146.1 GCA_030618975.1 Planctomycetia bacterium | reverse complement strand
TCGGTGCCTGGCACCGCCTGGGGGGGCTTGCATTGTGTACGCCCCTCGGTCCGTTGGCAATGATTGCCAATCGCGGTCAGGGTGGCTCGGCGGATTCCGCTCCGCCGAGCGCTCGCGCCTCGGTCGGCGCGAGGCTGAGGAACTTCAGGCCCAGCAGGAACATCAGGCCGATGACGCCGAGGACCCCCAGGGCCTGCAGCACCTCCCAGAGGCTGATGGAGTACGTGACGAATCCCTCCTGGGAGAGGATGGGACTCTCGATGATCTCCATGCCCGGGAAGAGGTGCGGCGGGTTCGTCTGCCCCGGAAGCACGATCACGTACCGCTCGCACATGACGCCGAAGACCACCAGGGCCGAGGCGAAGAGGATCCACGGCATCGATCGGCCCGTCTTCGGGTGGAAGAGCAGCACGATGGGGACAACGCTCCCGATGAGCATCAGCCCGAACCAGAAGAGGAGGCTGTGGACGCCACCGAAGAGGAAGTAGTCGGCCGCCTCCCGGGACTCGACGAGGTAGAAGCGGTACAGGTTCTCGACCACGAGGAGGTAGACGACCACGAGGAGGAAGACGCCGAGGAGCTTCCCGAGCCAGAGGATCAGCCCGTCGTCCAACCTCCTCCCGGTCAGGCGGAACAGGCCCGTGATCACCAGGATCATCAGGGCGGTGCCCGACGAGAGGGCGGCGGCGACGAAGCTCGGCGGGAGCAGGGGGGACTGGTGGAGCTCGCGCGGGATGAAGCCGAGGATGGCGCCGGTCCCCGTGTGCACGACGAAGGCCCAGCCGACCACCGTGACGGCGAACAACTTCACGAGCCGCGTCTTCTCCTGGAACAGGGCCCAGAGGTAGAGGATGCAGAGCAGGATGTGCCCCAGGTAGAGCGACGGGTTGATCGAGAACATGGAGGTCAGGTTGAAGTGGGTGAACGGCTCGACGAAGACCCGATCCATCCGGCCCTGGTCCGTGAGGATCGAGAGGAGGCCGGCAATCAGGAACACCATCGCCAGGTAGGCCGCGATCCGCGCGAACGGCTTGTACTGGCGCACTCCGAACACGCCGTACAGGCCGGAGACCACGAGCGAGCCGGCCGACAGCCCGATGTAGAAGACGGCCATCGTGATCTGGACCCCCCAGGGGATCCGGTTGTTCATCCCGGTCAGGTAGAGGCCCTGCCGGATCAGGAGGAGCGTCGCCCCGAGGCCGGCGGCCACCAGGAACGCCAGGAGCAGCACCGTGAAGGTGTAGCCCCTCGATCGGCCCTCGATCTTCGCGAACTGGATGTCCATCCCTCGCTCCTCGCCGTCCCCGTCTACGGAAGACCGTAGTAGAAGACCTTCGGCTTCGTCCCGAGGTCCTCGCGGAGCCGCTTCGGGGTGTGCTCCGTGTCCGTCAGTCGCGGCTTCCCGTACCAGTTCTCGCCTTCGTTGTCGTTCAGGTCGCCGACCGCCAGTGCGTCGTGACCTGCCAGCCGGCACGCGCGGACGCAGGCCGGCTCCTGGTCCCGGTCGAGGAGGTGCGCGCAGAGATGGCAGGATTCCGCCACCCCGTGCGATCGCTTCGGATACTCCTTGTTCGGCCAGGAGTCGTCTTCCTGCCCCTCCACGCTCTCCAGCTCCCGCCAGTTGAAGAGGCGCGCGTTGTAGGGGCACGAAATCACGCAGTAGCGGCAGCCGATGCACCGGTGGTGATCGACGAGGACGATGCCGTCCTCCCGCTGGAAGGTGGCCTGGACGGGGCAGACCTGCGCGCACGGCGGATGCTCGCAGTGGTTGCACAGGAGGATGACGGTCTCCTCCGGCGCTTCGGCGGACGCCTTGCTCTGGATCTTCACCTTGCGGATCCAGTGGATGTCCCACCGCTCGTGGCCCTCCTCGCTGAAGAGCGCCACGTTGTTCTCCGCCCGACAGGCCGTCATGCACGCGTCGCAGCCGTCCGCGCACTTCGTGAGGTCGATGATCATCCCCCACTTGCGCCGCCGCTTGTCCTCCGCCATCCCCTCTCGCGGTTTGAGGCGCGTCGTGAGGAGCTTCACGCCGTAGCCCCACGCTCCCACCGCGAGAGCCGTGCCGCCGGCCGCCGTCAGGAAGTCTCGTCTGTCCATCGTCGTCCTCCCAAGCATGGGACCTTCCGCCCCACTGCGGCCTCGGCTACGGCGGGTAGAAGTGGCAGCCGAAGCAGTCGGGCTCGAGGTTCACGGCCCGGTGACATCGATCGCAGAACTGTTCCCGACTCGCGTGGCATCTCGCGCACTCCGAGAACGTGATGTCCGTCCGCTTCCCGGTCACCGGGTCGACGGCGCCCCGATTCCCGTCGCGCACGGCGTCGATGCGCATCTCCTTCAGGAGATCCATGTGCCGGAAGCGCATGGTCGACTTCTCCTCTACGCACGCTGCGGTCCCGGGGGGCGGGTCCACGGGCAACGTGTCCGGGTCCCGTCCACCCTGGGCGAAGACGCGCGCGACCACGCTCCAGGCCAGCGGGAACAGGATGGCCACGACCAGGAGGGCGACGACCGGACGTCGACGGCCTCCATCCGGCGTCTCGTTGGCACTCATGAGGACTCCTCCTCCGTCGCTTCCGGATCCCCGGCAGGGGGACGTGCCGGTTCCCCGCCAGGGGGACGTGGCAGATCGCGGCCGATGTGCTCGGCGTAGACCATGGCCGTGATGCGGTAGACCATGTGGGCGAACTTCGAGTAGGGCAGGTACATGAGGAGAGCGAACACGAAGGCCAGGTGGCTGAAGTAGGTCGCGTGCCGGTGGGGCTCCAGGCGGAGGTAGTGCAGGGTCTCGGTGAGCAGCCCCGTGAGCACCACGAGGAGCAGCAGCGCGAGCAGCGACCAGTCGGCGTACCGGCTGCCCCCGCCGGGTCGACCGCTCCGTACGCGGTCGCTGAGCATCACCGCGCCGCCGAAGAGGATCGCCAGACCGCCGAGGTTCGCGAGGATCTTCCACGGGCTCCAGAAGTCGAAGGGGTAGACGAAGCCGTCCGGGATCAGCGGGTTGATGCGGCACGTGATCACCCAGAGCGCGACGACCGACAGGGCCAGGAAGCCGAAGAAGACCGCCAGGTGGGAGACGTACCGGGTCCGGGCCGTCGTGCACTTCGCGAACCGCTCGTGCGTGAAGGCGGCCCGGACCGCGGACAGGATGCTCGCGGGCACGCTCTTGACCGGTGGTGGACTTCCCCGCTGCCGATCCCCGGCCTTCAGCGCCCGCCAAAAGCGCACGACACCGACCACGACGGCGATCGACGCCAGGAAGCTGAAGAAGAAGAAGAACCCGTTCACCAGCCAGTGCGGGAACGTGCGCGAGTAGGAGAAGATGATCCTCTCCCCCACGTTCGGCGTGAAGCCGAGGGCCTCGGCGATCCCGTCCCGGGCGAGGAGGGCCGCGGCCAGCAGGACGGCCGGAATGGCCAGCAGCAGCGGAAGGTAGACGGGGCGGGCGACCCATCGGCCCAGGAAGCGCGGGAAGGCGTAGTGCTCGACGCACTCCATGCGAACGGCGGCGAGCACGTCGCCCGGCCGGCCGCCGCGCGGACAGTGGGTCGAGCAGTCGTTGCACTGGTGGCAGAGCCAGACGTCGACGTCTGACAAGAGGCGGTCCTTGCGGCCCCAGGCGGCCCAGGCCATTTCCTTGCGGGGAAAGGGGTCCGTCTCCGGCGAGAGCTCGCACGTGGCGGAGCACGTGCCGCACTGGAAGCAGAGCTTGAACGAGTCCCCTGCCTGATCGCCGATCGCCCGGATGAAGTCCAGGTCCGGATCGATGCGAGTGGGTGCGTCGACTGCAACGAGGGCGGGACCCGCCTCCCCCGGCGTAGCCTCCTCGGCCTTGTTCACCGTAGCCTTCCCTCCTCGGGTCGTCAGGCCCGTCACATGCCTTTGAAGGGGTTCATCCCGTACGTCTCGATCACTTCCGCGAAGTCGTCGAAGATCTTCGGGAGCTGCTCGTAGTCCGAGATCTGGAGCTCGTGGATCTCGACCCGCTCGTTCTCCATGGCCATCTGCTGGAGCTTCTCCCGGATGTTCTCGCCCCGGGCGACCGCCAGCTCGCTCCCCTTGATGAAGTGGCACTGGTAGTCGTCCCCGTACTTGCAGCCGATCAGGACGACGCCGTCGTAGCCGGCCGAGATGGCCTCGGTGATCCAGACGGAGTTGACCGAGCCCAGGCAGCGCACCGGGATGAACCGCACGAACGGGTTCATGCGGAGGCGGTGTTGCCCCACGAGGTCCAGGGCCGGGTAGGCGTCGTTCTCGCAGAGGAGCGCGAGGATCCGCGGCTTCTCCTCGTCCTCGTCGGGCACCTCGACGGCCTTGATCATGGAGGCCACGATGTCGACCGAGTAGTCCTTGAAGGAGACGATCCGCTCCGGACAGGCCCCCATGCAGACACCGCACCTCCGGCACCGGGTCGCCTGGAGCAGGGGCGTGCCCTTCTCGTCTTCGTTGAGCACCCCGAACGGACACTCCTCGGTGCAACGCTTGCACTGCGTGCAGCGTTGCAGGAAGAACTCGGGGTAGGACTCGTCCCCGGCCCGCGGATGGACGGCCTCCCCGCGAGCGGTCATCTCGACGCACTGGATCGCCTTCAGGGCGGCCCCCGTGGCGTCCTCCCGGCTCCCCACTCCGTCCATGGGCTGGCGGACGGCGCCGGCTGCGTAGATGCCGGTTCGGCGGGTCTCGTACGGGAAGCAGATGAAGTGCGAGTCCGGGAAGCCGTTGGCGAGCGCCGGGAGATCGGGGCCTTGACGGTAGTCGAGGTTCAGGATCGCCGTGCCCTCGTGCTGCCGCAAGGCCTCGACGTTCTCCGCCGCGGCCTGACGCTGCTCCTCCGTGTCCCCCGTCTCGGCCTTCCTCTTCGCATCGGCGAGGGCCCGGATGGCCTCCCCGTCGGCGGCGTTCGGCTCCATGCCCGTGGCGAGCACCACCAGGTCCACCTTCACCTGGATGTCCTCCCCCTGCATGGTGTGGCGGGCGGTGACCACCAGGCCGCCGTCGTCGTCGCGGGTGACGTCCGTCACGTCGCCCCGCGTCAGGAAGACGCCGGGGTCCTCCTGGACGCGGCGATAGAAGTCCTCGTAGTGCCCCGGGGTCTTCATGAACTCGTAGAAGATGTAGGCCTTGGCCTCCGTGTCTCCCTCCCGCAGGTACAGGGCCTGCTTCAGGGCGGTCAGGGAACAGATCGAGGAGCAATAGGAGTGATCCGCCTGCGCCGGGGCGCCCCCGTTCTGCAGGAACGCGATGCTCTTGACCTCCTTGCCGTCGGAGGGCCGCGTGATCGTGCCCCGGTTCTTGACCATCTCCTCGAGATCGATGCTTCGAACGACGTCCTCGACCTGGCCGTAGGGCAGGGTCTCTCGCGGATCCTTCGGCCTCCAGCCCGTGGCCTGCACGATGGCTCCGACGCGGAAGCTGTCGCCCGGCTCCCCGTTCGTGGCGCTCGCGAGCGTGACGTCGAAGAGTCCGGGAGCGCCCGAGATGCTGCCCGTGACGCTCGACGTGTGGACCTGGATTCGCGAATGGCCCTCGACCTCGGCGACCAGGGCATCGACACCCGTGTCCTCCAGGTCCCGGTACGGCGGCTTCGTCGGCACCGACCTGTGCTGCTTCGCCAGCCACCCGCCGAGCCGATCCGCTTTCTCCACCAGGTGCACGTCGTATCCGGTCTTCGCCACCTCCAGCGCCGCCGTCAGGCCGGTGATGCCCCCGCCGACCACGAGGACGCTCTTGTCGATCTCCTCCTCCGGATGGAACGGTTCCGGGGCCGACACCTTCCGGATCTTGGCGAGGGCCATGCGGAGGTAGTCCTCCGCCAGCATCTGCGTGTCCTCTTCGCCGGGCGGCTGGCACCAGACGACGTGTTCCCGGAGGGCGACGTGTTCCACGACGACGCCCGCGGGGAAGACGTGGCCCTCGAACCGGCGCGCGGAGATCCCGGCGACGACCACCTTGCCGAGCTCCTCGGACTCGACGAACTCCAGGATGCCCGCCAGACCCGGACCCTCACAGGACTCCACGGTCTTGCAGAACCCGACCCCGCACTCCTCGGTCACGACCTTGCACAACGCGTCCACGTCGAGCGCGTCCGCGATTCCGTACCCCGTGCAGACGAAGACGCCGATCTTGTCGTCTTCCATGGTCACTCCCCTCCCTGGAGGCACTGGATCGCCTTCAACGCGGCCGCGGTGGAGTCCTTCGTGGTGCGGGAGACGTCGCACGGGCGCTTGGCGCAGCCGGCCGCGTAGATGCCCTCGACGTTCGTCGACCCGTCGACGAATCCGTACTCGTCGTAGGTCAGCTCGTAGGGGATCTTGACGTCCGCCGTGTTGGGCACGATGCCGGTGGCCAGCACCACCAGGTCGAACGTGCCGTGCAGGGTCTCGCCGTTCAGCGTGTCCTCCACGTCGACGGACAGGTCCTTGCCGTCGGCGACCTCGTCGACCTGGGCCACCTTGCCCTTGACGAAGGAGACGTGGTCGTCCTCCAGCAGGTCGTAGTAGAAGCTCTCTTCGCGGCCGATCGTGCGGATGTCGATGTAGAAGAGCGTGGCCTGCGCGTCCGGGTTCTCTTCCCGGAGATACCGCGCCTGCTTCAGGGAAGCCATGCAGCACACGGCCGAGCAGTAGGGCAGGTGGTTCTCGTCCCGCGAGCCCGCGCACTGCACGAAGGCCACGTTGAGCGCGGCCTGGCCGTCGGAGGGCCGGACGATCTTCCCGCCGGTGGGTCCGCCCGGGGCGGCCAGCCTCTCCATCATGACGTTCGTGATCACGTTCTCGCAGCGCCCGAAACCCAGGTTCTCGAGGCGCGTGGCGTCGTACGGACGCCACCCGGTCGCCACGATGACGGCCCCCACCTCCACTTCGATCTCCTCCTCGGCCATGTCCAGGTCGACGGACCCGGGAGGGCAGAGGGTCGACAGGGCCTCCGCGTCGCCGTCGGACAGGGCCTCCCGGTCCACGACGTGCAAGGGCGGATAGGCCATGTCGTGTGGCAGGTAGACGGCCTTGGTCTTGCTCATTCCCTCGTTGAAGTCGTCGTCGCGCTCGGAGGTCAGCTGCGCGAGGGCGGCGTCGTCGAGGGAGTGGGACCCGGTCACGTACCGGGGCCGGATCCGGATCCGGGCCTTGAACGCGCCGGCGGTACCCGAGATCTCCTCGACCGTCGCCAGCGTGTGGACCTGGATCCTCGGATTCTGCCGGATCCTCCGCACGTTGATCTCGAATCCGCACGTGGGTGGGCACATCTTCGGGAAGTACCGGTGGGCGCGCGTGACGCGCCCTCCCAAGGACGGCTCCTGCTCCACGAGGAGGACGTGGAAACCGACCTCGGCGGCTTCCACCGCGGCCGTCATCCCCGCCACTCCCCCACCGATCACGAGAATGGGTTTCGAGCTCGCCTGCATGTCGTCTGTTCCCGTTTCTGATTCCTGGGTCTCTTCCCGTTCACGATCCGTCGCGCAGCCAGGGGCCGCAGCCAGGGTGTGCCCGCCTCCCCACGCAGGGGGAGTGGGCCGTTGCGGAGTTGCCGAGCCGACCTCGCACGCACACGCACACGTTCGACCTCCGTGGTCCGCTCTCCTCAGGAGCCGATCAGCTCCCGGATCTTCTGAATGACGTCTTCGGGATCGATCGGCTTCTCGAGGAAGAACTCGGGACGCACCAGTCCCTCTTCCTTCATCTCGTGGATCGTCTTGCGGAGGGACTCCCTCAGACGCTCGAACGGCTGCTCGAGCGTGTCGCCCGACTCCTCGTCCTGCTGCTCGAGAGAAGCGGTGACCCCCGTCAGCATGATCACGGGGATGTTCTCGAGGCCCTCGGTCTTCCGGAGCTGCTTGAACATCGTGAACCCGGTCCGCTTGGGCATCATGACGTCGAGCAGGATGAGCGCCGGCAGCTCCGATTTGGCCTTCTCGAAGCCCTCCTTTCCGTCGACCGCCCCGATCGGCTCGTAGCCGTTCTCCTCCAGGGCCACCGTCAGGAATCTCACCGTGTTGGGATCGTCATCGACGACCAGCACCTTCTTGGCCATCTGGCTCCTCCATGCCCTTCCTGGGCCCGTCCGTCGGTAGGGTGATCCGGAACTCGGAGCCCTCGTGCGGCGTGGACTCCACATCGATCTCTCCGCCGTGGAGGCGGATCGTCCTCGCCGTCAGGGCCAGACCCAGCCCCGTACCCAGACTTCGCTTCGTGCTGAAGAACGGCGTGAACACGTTGGCACGTATCTCCGGCGGCATTCCGCATCCGTTGTCCCGGACCGCCAGGACGAACGCGGAACCCGACGACGAGGGATGCGCCCGAATGACGATCTCCGGCGTCTCGTCCTCGGGATACGCCTTCTCCACGCAGGCGTCGAGAGCATTCGAGAGCAGGTCCATCAGGGCCGCGTGAACGAGGCTGGCGTCGCAGAGAACGGGCGGAGGATCGTCGGCGACCTCCGCCCGGAAGCCGACGCCCCGCTCCTGAGCCACGGGCCGGAAGATCTTCTCGAGCTCCCCCACCAGGCCGTCCAGGGCGACGGAATCGAACTTCGGCTGCCACGCCCGCACGTAGCTCAGCATGTGGGTCGACATGCTCGTGAGGTTGTTGATCCCCTCCTGGACCATGGTCCACCCCTCCTGGAGGAGTTCCCGGTCGTCCTTCGACAGGCCGATGCCGACCATGTACGCGCCGCCCTTCAACGCGTTCAGCATGTTCTTCAGCGCGTGCTGGATGCCGGCCACGGCCTGCCCGATCGCGGCGAACCTCTCCGCGTGCACCAGCTGTTCCTGCAGGCGGTTCTCCTCGGTCAGGTCCTTGCCGATGCCGAACGAACCGATGGTCCGCCCCGCCGGATCGCGGTGGCGGGTGAGGGTGAGCATCACGTCCCGGACCTCGCCGCTCTTGGTGCGGAGGTGGGTCTCGAAGTTGACGACGTTGTCGACGCCTCGCAAACGCCGCTTCGCCCTGCCCTGTTCGTGAGGGTCCGAGAAGAGCATCTCGACCTGCCGGCCGATCACCTCCCCGCGCGAGTAGCCGAGCGTGTCCTCCGCCCCGCGGTTGAACGTGTAGACGTAGCCCCTGGGGTTCACGGTGATGATGATGTCGGCCGAGCTCTCGACGATGCCCTCGAGGTAGTCCCGGGTCTCCCTGAGCTCCATGAACTTCGCGTCGATCCTCGCCGCCATGCGGTTGAAGAAGTCGGAGGCCAAGCGGTCTTAGGAAGACAAAT
>JAUXCH010000658.1 GCA_030618975.1 Planctomycetia bacterium | reverse complement strand
GGCGACGTCAACCCGCTGACCAACGAGTTCGGCGTGGCGCTGAACTACTACCTGAACGGGCACGGCAACAAGCTGCAGCTCGACTTCTCGTACTTCGACGCCGAGGCCGACGGCCTCCAGGGCGGCGGCTACTACGACATGTACTCCGGTGTGCCGCTCGGGTTCGCCTCGAACGACACCAGCTTCCTCATCCGCTTCCAGTGGCAGCTGGCCCTGTAGGGCGAAGCGACACCATCTGACGGTCGCCTGAACGCGACCGCCCCGAGGCCCCGGCGCGATGCGCCGGGGCCTCGTTTCGTGCCGGAGGCGGTCGTGCCCCGAGTGACGCGCACATGACCGATCCGCGGCCTACTACCAGAGGGGGCAGGCCGCCTGGGAGAGGGGCGGAGGGAGGTCCAGAGACCATGAGATGCCTCGCGTGGACGGTGGCGGCGGCCGGGCTGCTCGCGTTCGTCGCGGCACCCGCCCTGGCGAACGACGCCGATCCCTCGGTCCGGGACATCCAGGCCGCGGTGGATGCGTACCTGACGGCGACCTCGAGGCAGGACGCGACGCTAGTCGGGGGTCCTGGGAGTGCCGGATACGACGGAGGGTTCTGGATCCGCGGCGGGGAGACCCTGCTCCGGATCAACCTGACGCTGCAGGCTCGGTACGAGTGGTTCGACTTCGACCAGGAGGAGGACGAGGACGAGGAGGAGCGTCTCGCCGAGTTCGTCGAGCCCGGTGAGATCCCGTGGCCCGGCGGCGACCTGTCCGGGTTCTCGATGCCGCGCACGACGCTCAAGGTCTCCGGCGAGGCGGGCTGCAGGCTCCGCTACTACGCCGAGCTCGAGTTCGGCGACCCGGGCTGGTCTCTCTGGACACCCGTCCACATGCTGGTCCAGGCCAACCCCGGGCCGTTCCTGAACCAGTACTACCGCTACGACGTCTTCCGCGAGGGGTGGATCGAGTACGGCGTGAGCGACTCGATCGGCTTCCGCGCAGGCAAGATCAAGACGCCGAACACGCGTCAGCTCATGGTGGCCCCCGAGCTCCAGCAGTTCGTCGACGTCTCCATGGCCTCGGCCCTGACCGGTGCCCTACAGCCCGGCTACACGGACCGCAACCGCGACTACGGGCTCATGGTCCACGGCCTGTTCGGCTGCGACAACGAGTGGCAGTACATGGCCGCGGTCACGAACGGCGACGGCGGCGACACCGCCCGAGGCGTGCTGAACCCGCTGACCTCGGACAACCTGGCCTACAGCGGCCGCCTGAACTGGGCGTTCCTGAAGCCCATCGGCTACACCGAAGGCGCGATTCGCCAGCGGAGCTGCAACTGGTACGGGGAGGCCGGCGTCTGGGGCCACTACTACGCGGACCGGATCGACGGCGGCCACAGCGGACTCTTCTCGCACACCGCCCTCTACGACCGCCTGGGCGTGGGGACCGACCTGGCTCTCGGCTACGGTGGCTTCTCGCTCACCGGCGCGTTTACATACGTCGATCTCTCCGGGTCGGACGTGTTCGAGGACGAACAGTGGATGCTCTGGCTGGCGCAGGCCGGCTACCACTTCCCCGGCACGGCCTGGGAGGTCGTGGCCCGCTGGAGCGCCTACGCGCGCACCATCGAGGCCGCGGCCGGGGACGTCGAGCCCGAGACGAACGAGATCGGCGTGGCGATCAACTACTACCTCAGCG
Source organism: Planctomycetia bacterium (assembly GCA_030618975.1). Taxonomy (GTDB): domain Bacteria; phylum Planctomycetota; class PLA2; order PLA2; family JAEUHO01; genus JAUXCH01. Next base: position 1,827 of record JAUXCH010000658.1, on the reverse strand, counting down.
GCCACGGCAACAAGCTGCAGCTCGACGCGAGCTTCCTCGAGGCGACGGCCGATGGGCCCGCGGGCGGGGGGTACTACGACCAGTACTCCGGCGTTCCGCTGGGCTTTGGCAGCGACGGCAACCACGTCCTCGTCCGCTTCCAGTGGCAGCTCGCCCTGTAGCAGCCTCGGCCCCGGAGCCGTGAGGGGGAGAGCCCCTCAGGATCCGACCGGTCCTTCTGGAGCCGGCTCCGGAGGCGGGAATCTCCCCTCTCCTGGGGAGGTTAAGCATCCGTCAGGCATGACAAGTCCGTGACGGCACCGGGGGGTAATGGGCCAAGGAGTCGTTCAGGTCCCCTCGAGGACCGGGCGGCAGGCAAGAGACACGGCGGGCGCGCTGCCCAGGAGGAGGGCGTCGGTCGGACCCCGGTGGGGGGGAGTCCGGTTCCCCCACGGATCGGATGGGCAGGACCCGCCGGGGGGTGCAACGGTATCGAGGGAGGTAAGGAAAACGATGAATCGCATCGCATGGATGGCGGTGGCGGTCGGCCTGTTCGCGTTCGTCGCGGCGCCGGCACTCGCCGACGACTCTGCGCCGACGGCCCGGGACGTCCAGGCCGCGGTGGACTCGTATCTCGCGTCGGCCTCGCAGGACGCGACCCTCGTCGGCGGCCCCGGAAGTGCGGGCTACGACCAGGGCTTCTGGATTCGCGGTGGGGACTTCCTCATGCGGATCAACCTGACGTTGCAGGCCCGGTACGAGTACTTCGACTACAACACGAGTGAAGAGGGCACGCTGGGTGTCATCGAGGTCGACGACAACGAGTTCCAGGAGATCCCGTGGCCCGGTGGCGATCTCTCCGGGTTCTCGATGCCGCGCGTGACGCTCAAGTTCTCGGGTGAGGCGCCCTGCAGCATCCGGTACTACACCGAGCTCGAGTTCGGCGATCCGGGCTGGTTCGTGTGGACGCCGATCCACACCCTGGTGCAGGCGAACCCCGGACCGTTCCTGAACCAGTTCTACAACTACGACATCTTCCGCGAGGGGTGGATCGAGTGGGGCGCGTCCGACGCGTTCAACTTCCGCATGGGCAAGATCAAGACGCCGAACACGCGTCAGCTCATGGTGGCCCCCGAGCTCCAGCAGTTCATCGACATCTCGATGGCCTCGGCGCTGACCGGCGCCCTGCAGCCCGGCTACACCGACCGCAACCGCGACTACGGCCTGATGATCCACGGGATCTTCGGCTGCAGCGGTGAGCTCCAGTACCTGTTCGCCATCACGAACGGCGACGGGGGCGACACCACCCGCAACGTCCTGAACCCGCTGACCTCGGACAACCTGGCCTACAGCGGCCGCCTGAACTGGGCGTTCCTGGGCGGCATCGGCTACACCGAAGGTGCGCTCAGCCAGAGCACCTGCCAGTGGTACGGCGAGCTCGGCTTCTGGGGTCACTACTACGCGGACCGGATCGACGGCGGCACCAGCGGCCTCTTCGCGCACACCGCGCTCTACGACCGTACGGCGGCGGGCATCGACCTGGCGCTGGGGTACGGCGGCTTCTCGTTCACCGCCGCGTTCACCTACGTCGACCTCTCCGGGTCGGACGTGTTCGTGAACGACGAGGAGTGGATCCTCTGGCTGGTGCAGGCGGGCTACCACTTCCCCGGCTCGGCCTGGGAGATCGCGGCTCGCTGGAGCGCCTACGACCGCACGATCAGCACGGTCGCCGGCGACGTCAACCCGCTGACCAACGAGTTCGGCGTGGCGCTGAACTACTACCTGAACGGGCACGGCAACAAGCTGCAGCTCGACTTCTCGTACTTCGACGCCGAGGCCGACGGCCTC
>JAUXCH010000639.1 GCA_030618975.1 Planctomycetia bacterium | reverse complement strand
GGAGCGGGACCCCGCGCCGGATCGCCTGCTTGAGCACGGCGGCGCATGCGCCGGCAAGGCTGCATTGCGACCGCGAGAACCCCACGTGCCCGACCCGGTCCCCCGGAGGCCGGAGCGGCTGGGGCCCCTGCCGCGTCGATGCAGGCGCGGAGCAACCGGTCCGGCCGCAGACGCACGCTTCGCCGCAGGGCGGGCAGTGCCCCGAAAGGAGGGCTCCGCGTGGACCCCGACGTGATCCGGACCCTCCGAAAGGCGGGAGTCGACACGACCTTGGAGAAGCGTTTCCCCAGCATCCCGCTCCGCGCCGGCTCGGACGGGGATGTGCTCGCGTCCTCCGACGAGGTCTGCGGCGTCGATCGGGAGGCGGTCGTCCAGTTCACGCCGAAGAGGACGTCGGAACTGTTCGTCGGAGATCGCAGGCCGCCGGACTTCTCCGCCGGCCCGACCGACGAGTACATGTTGTTCTTCGTCCTGATCGAGCGGACGGCGGCCGACTATTGCTCGTGCACCGGAGAGAAGATCCGCGACAAGGAGTTCGAGCAGATCTACGGCGACCTGCGGCGCCGCCCCGACGGACGGAGCGACAACCCGCTCTTCCACCAGGTCCGGGCCGCCCTCCGCCTCTACATGTCCCTCCGAGACGTGAGCGAGGCGGAGTACCAAGCCGTCCTCCGCAGGCTGGAGCGATCCGCGCGCTCCTTCGCCGTGGGACCTACCAGCATGAACTACGTCGAACGCGCACTGACCCTGCTCCTGTCGCCCGCAGGACGGCGCACCGACTCACGGGCTGGGATCTCGGACGCATGAACGACGCGTGGCTCTTCGATCCCGGAACGCCGGAACCACGGGCGCAGTCCGCGCGTCCGCCGCGTCCAAGCCCAAACGAGGAAGCGTTCGAGGATCTCGACGTCTACGACGACCTGGCAGGCATCGACGAGGCCCCCAACCTCGAGCAGGGCCTGGCCTCGCTCATGCGCGCGCTCCATGCCGGCGCCTACGAGGAGACGCTCGAAGTCCTCGCTCCGCTCGAGCCCGCCCTCGGCACGGAAGCCATCGGCTTCGCCGCCAAGGCTTGGGCGCTGTCCGGCCTGGGCCGCATCGAGGAAGCCGAAGAGTCGCTCCTCCGCGCGGAGTTGCACGAAGCCCGGAGCACCTGGGTGATTCGGCCCCTGCTGCGCAACGCGCGGGACTGCCTCGCCGCGGCTCGACGACACAGGGCCAGAGCGAAGAAAGACGGGCTGCCCAAGCTCCGGCGGATACGAAAGCCCACGGCCCGCCCCCCGACCACCCGGAGAACCTCCGAGGACGTGGTCGCTCCGGTCCTTCCGCCTCCGGATGTGCCTCTCCGCTCCTCGCTGGCGCGCCGCGCGGACGATCCGGAGGCCGAGGCGCAAGAAGGCGTCGATCCGGCCCTCGCCTTCGAGGACTACCGCCGCAGAGCGGTGGCCGTCCAGGTCGATCAGCTCCGCCGCTACGACACCCTGTTGTCCCTGGGCGTCGCGCAGGGCGTGGATCGCTACGAGTACCAGCTCCGCACGGTTCGACGCGTGCTGCGCGACTTCCGCGGCCGGGCGCTGCTCGCCGACGAGGTCGGCCTGGGCAAGACGATCGAGGCCTGCCTGTGCCTGGAGGAGTACCTGCAACGCGGTCTCGCGCGGCGCGCCCTGCTACTGGTCCCGCCCGGTCTGCTACGGCAGTGGCGCGACGAGCTCCGCGGCAAGTTCGGGCGGGAAGCGCTGGTCGTGGACGGCACCCTGGCACGCCGGGACCCCGACGTCTGGCGCCGCGAGCCGCTCATCCTCACGTCGATGGCCCTCGCACGCGGGGAGCCCCATGCCGCGCGCATCGCCGAGGCCGGCTTCGACATGATCATCGTGGACGAAGCGCACCGTCTCAAGAACCGCCGCACCCTGCTCTGGCGGCTCGTGGATCGCATCCGGGCGCGCTACCTGCTGCTGCTCTCCGCCACTCCGGTCGAGAACGACCTGTTGGAGATCTACAACGTCCTTTCCCTGCTTCGTCCCGGTCTTCTCTCGACCCAGGCCGAGTTCCGACGCCGCTTCATGACACGGGGCACGCGGACGCCCAAGGATCCGGCGGCGCTGCGCACCCTGCTCCGCCAGGTGATGATCCGCAACACCCGCGCGACCTCTGAGGCGCACCTCCCACCCCGCTTCGCCACGACGCTGCGCGCAACGCCCGGCGAAGAGGAGGCCCGGTTCCGCGCCCGTCTCGACGGCGCGATCCGAGAACGCCTGGCCGCAGGGTCGCTCTCCCGCCTCCGCGCGGGCGAAATCCTCCGCGCGACCGGCGCACGGCCTCCCGCAGCGGCACGCCTGATCGAGCGTCACCTCGGCGGGACGCTCGGCGAAGAGGCCCGGCGTCTGGGCTCCTCGGCCAAGGACGCGGTCCTGACCGATCTGCTCGGCCGCCGACGGGACGACAAGATGATCGTCTTCGCCACGCATCGCGAAAGCGTCACGCACGTCGCACAGATCGTCGCGGCCGCCGGTCGCACGCCGGTCGTGTTCGAAGGCTCGCTGAGCGCCGCGGAGAAGGCGCGCGCCATCGAGACCTTCCGCGACGCGGCCGACGTGCTGGTGGCCACCGATTCGGGAGGTGAGGGCTTCAACCTCCACTTCGCGCGGACCGTGGTGAACTACGACCTGCCGTGGAACCCCATGCGCATCGAGCAGCGCATCGGGCGCGTGCACCGCATTGGTCAGACGCGCGAGGTGTTCGTGTTCAACCTCGTGGCCGCGGGGACCCTCGAGGAGGAGATCCTGCGCGTTCTGGACGAGAAGATCGACATGTTCGAGCTGGTCGTCGGTGAGGTCGAGGCCATCCTCGGGCGTCTCGGCGACGACGAGCGGGAGTTCTCCGATCTCGTCCTCGACATCTACGCCGAGACCTCGAACGCCGAGGAAATGCGGACCCGCTTCGACGCGTTGGCCGAGCGGATGGAGAAGGCTCGGGAGCGACATCTGCAGGTCGTCGCACTCGACGACGAGATGTTCGGAAGGGAGCTCGAAGCGTGAGCGTCCCGGCGGACCCCGTGCACGTGCTGCCCTTCGTCACGCAGGTGCTCGAGCGCGACGGTGCCGCCGTCGAGGAGGTGGGGCCGGACGCCCTCTTCGTCGTGCTGCCCGACGCGCTACGAACGGCGCTGGACCTGCCGGCCGCGGGCATCCTGGATCTGTCGCCGGAGCCGGCCGCCGACCGGCACGCCTTCCCGCTCGAGGGTGCGGCCATGCAGTGGTGCATCGACCGGGCTCGCTCGCGCGGCCGACGCGCCGGCGCGTTCCTCGCGAGCCCGCGGCAGGATCCCGCCGCCCGTCTTGAGAAGGCTCGCGCGCGCCTGGTCCTGCCGAACGCGAAACTCGTCGAGACGGAGGCCACCGGCCTCGTGGCGACGCGGCTCCTGCTGGAGTTCGGCTACGACGCGCAGTCCGAGGAGCGCACCGAGGGGCGCGTCCACGTCGCGGTCACGACCGAGGGGGTGCCGTCCCTAGCCCTCGCGGACGCGCTCGACAGCGGGCTGCACGGCGCCGTACCCGAGCCCCCCGCCCTCGACGAGGTCGCGATCGACCTCGCCGCAAAGCGGGCGCGTCCCGTGGTCGAGGCGGAGGTGCACCGTCAG
>JAUXCH010000129.1 GCA_030618975.1 Planctomycetia bacterium | reverse complement strand
GCAAGTGAATCATCCTCCTCCGCGCCCCCACCCGGCGTCTCTTCCTCGGTCCCCCCTCCCCCTGGACCGCCAGGATCTTCGTCTGAGAGGAGTGCGCCGAGTTCACTCCTTACGAAGTCTGACACGGCTGTGTGCCGCCGTCCCGCCCAGCGCATGTACGAGTCCGCCGCTTCGACAGTCGTCCAGAAGCCCGAGCACGCCGACTTCGTCCTAGCCGTTCTCAGGCCCCAGTCCAACGCCTGAGCCGCCGGATCGTCACGCGCGACCTTCCCGCTGCAAAGCGGGCACTCCGGCACGAACGCCTCACCAGGGTTCCACAGATCCCGCACGCCAGCTTCCATCGCGATCTCCCCTTGAGCATGTGCGAGGAAGCCGCCCCAAGCGTCTCACCTGGGCCGGCACCATGCGGATGTGTTGGTCGTGGTCCGTCGACCTAGGCGTACGGACGCCAGGACGGAGCCTGCATCACGAAGTGGACGCCGTCCCCGTTGGAGGCGCTGCCGCCGTTCAGGTTGTACTGGAAGCGCAGGATCTGCTTGCAGCCGGTGAGATCCAACTCAGAGTGGCCGTCCGCCGTGATGGCGGTGAACGTGCCCAGCGTGGCAAAGGTCGTGTCGTGCTCGTCCCGGTGTTCGACGATGACGGTGAAGTTCGTGAGGCCCTGGTAGTGCGAGACCTCAACGGCGAATGTCGCCGCGAGCCCACCCCGCGGAAAGCTGGGGCTGAAGTACGCATTTCCATCGAGCTTCATGAGTGTCGTGCCTACGACCATGATCCGTTTCTCCCCACCGAGCACACTCGCCCGGAGAGGGGAGGCTACACCCGAGGCGCCGTCAACGTCCAGACCGCTTCTGCTACGCTTGCACGTCAGACGCTAAATTTGGGCCGACGCGTCCCCGCGCCGCCGAAGGGCGGTTTCGATCCCCGAGCCGGCCAGCCAGGCTCACCCCGAGGGCTGAGCGGAGCGGTTTGGGTTCAGGGTGAGGGGGCCCGGGCTCCTAGATCCCGGGCCGCCTCGGCATGCCGGTGCCAAGGAGCAGACGCTCCCTGATCTTCTTCGTCTTCGCGAGAACCTTCCTTCGCGCACGCTCAGGCAGGGAGAGCAGCGCCTCCTGATGCTGGAGCGGCGTGAGGTAAGCGACGCGGTTCTTGGAGTAGAGCACGACCATGTCGTCTTCGTAGCGGAGCTCACCCATCAACCGCTCGCGCGTCTTCTTCATCATGCCGATAGGCAGGCCAGACTTGGACTCGATCTACGCGAATCTGAAAATCCACCTCGAGTCCGGGTTCGCAGACCTCGACCTTCGTGTGGAACGGATCGACTTCGACAACGAGGGGGGCCTATTGAAGGAGGAGATCCTGGACGCGATCGAGCAGTGTGACCTAGTCGTCGCGGACCTGACCTACGAGCGCCCGAACTGCTATCTGGAGGTCGGGTATCACATGGGATTCCACCGTCGAGTACAGGCCGATCGAAGGTGGCGACGCCTTATCCTCGCCGCGCGGGCTGATCACCAGCCCGACCTCCCCAATCGGGCCCAGAGTCAGGCAAAGGTCCACTTCGATCTCGGGGGCTATGACCTGCTGTACTGGAGTGACCCGGATGACTACCGCGTGAGGCTGATGGAGCGCGTGGGAAGGCGCGCTCAGCTACTCGCCGCGCACGATCCCGCGGAACTGATGGAGGCAGAGGACGATTCCCCGAGCGTAGCCAGCTCGGGAGGACCACTCGCCACAGCGGACCCCGTATCGGCACGGTCTCCAAGACTGTCTGCAGACACGGTCGAGGGCGATTGGTTCCGGCAGCACTGCGAGACGGCGGGCATGAGCGCGAAGCTGCTGGGGTATGTCGAAATGCGCGCCTCTGTCTCTCGGGGAGACCAGCCGGTCCTGCGGCCCGGGGAACTCCTGCGTGTGGCGCGCGCCTGCGCTCGCAAGGGCGAGAGCATCGCCTACGTGTACTCGCGGGAGGAGTTTCGGCCCCGGCCCGTCACCGGAGGCATCCGAGCTCGCATTCAGTACCCCTCTGGCGGCGCGGACCGCTTTGAGTACTGGTGTCTCAGCGAACGCGGGGAGTTCTACGACCTCAAGTCCCTCATGGAGGACAGCGTCCAGGTTGAGGGCCGCGCGGCTTGCCCGCGTGAGACTCTCTGGTACGACATGCGCGTCTATGAGCATCTGGCCTTCCTGATGTACATAGACCGTCTGTATCACGCGCTGGGAGCATCCGACGATGCGACCGTGCACCTGAGTCTCGTGCACGGAGGGCTCAGCGGTCGTCGCCTGGATGCGTCTGACTCACTGCGATCTTCGATTGTGAAGGATCAGTATCCGGCGCCTGCGGAGGTGTCGCAGGTCGTGGTGGGATGCCAAATGCGGCTCGGCCTCCTTCGCGATCCAGAGAGCCTGGCGCAGCTCGTGGGGGACTTGTGCGCGCCGCTCTTCGAGGTGTTCGACTTCGCCGAGGTCCCGACTGCCGAGATCAACGAACTTGTCGGCAGCTGGTTTCGCAGCCACGGCTATCGAGAGAAGTCGTAGAGCCCAACGCTCTCGACGGTCAGAGTCTCACGGGGCAGGTTCACCCGGCACACTGGCGAGATCGACTGGGGGCCGCGCACCGCCGGGTGTCTGAGCGCGCTGGCAAGCGGCTGGGGTCGGCCCGAGTCGGGAGGTCTGTGGGGGGCTCGCCGCATTGCCTGGAGAACGCCAAGTCGCGCCAGATGCCGACTCTGCGACCTGAGCGGCACGACTCCGATGCTCGCGATCGCTGCTCCAGGTGGGGCCCCCGAAGACCGCGTGGGCGGCGAGAATCGGCGGGAAACACCCGGCCCTCCCCGGTTCCGGCCTGCACGGGGGCTCTGATCCCCACCTCGGCGCGGAGGACGCAGGCCGCGGGGGACGCGCTCCCGCCCAGGAGCGGCTCCGAAAACGGAGAGCCACTATGACTGGATTCAGGCCATTCCAGCGCCGCAACCTCGCGTTTCCTCGCACCACCTCACCGGAAGCGTCTTCCGGGGGAGACGGGGCCCGCGGTGCCCACCTCGGGACGGGCCGCCCCCGGGGGGCCAGAACTGGCCGCCTGCGGCGCGAGGGAATGGTGGGCCCACCAGGACTCGAACCTGGGACCAAGGGATTATGAGTCCCCTGCTCTAACCAACTGAGCTATGGGCCCTCGCTGCCTCGGTGCCCAGGGTAGCGGGGAGCGGCACCTGATGTGCGGGTGGAGCCGCAGGTGAGAGGGTGGGCGCGGCCCCCCGTTCGCCTCCCGCGCATCTCGCCCGCCGGCACGGGGGGGGCGTTCGCCGATGGACGGATGCGTGGACGTGCGCACGAGCGCACGCGGTCGTCGCTGGGCTCGCCTGGTTCGCGCCGCCGGGGAGGTGTCGGCGCCGAGGTCGCCGCACCGCGTCGCCTCGACCGGCTGGCGCCACCTCGTCGGGGGCAGCGGGCAGACGGATCCTGCGCGGCCGGCACCGCCCCGCCTCACGCTGGCGAGACGGCGCGACACGGCTGCCCGCGTCTGCAATGCCGTCACCTGCGTGTCGGGGCTCGCCACAGGTGTGGGAAGCCCGTGGAAAAATCCCGCGCTCGAGGGCCCGACGCTCCCGGACATATGCGTAGATGCGAATGAGTCGCAAGGCTGCATCGGGGGCGGGTTGGAGCGCCTCTTCGCACACGCCGGACCGGGGGCCTCGGGACCGATGTCCGCTACACGGAATCCTCACACCTTCCAAGTGGAATCTTGCGCCGCGCGGCGCTTTCCCTATAGTCGTCGGATAGGGAGAGCGGTTGCTCGATAGCGTAAAACTTTCCTTCTCATTCCACACATTTCCCCTTTTCTCCAGAAAGTTGCCGCCTCCCTTTTCCTCTCCCCGCGGGTCTGAGTTTCTCCCCGCCCACGCCGCGCCTTTCCGGAGTCGTGCTGCGTCTCGAGGCGCGTGCTCGCGCGAGTGAGTCCACCGAGCGACCCGCCAGGTGTATCGTCCTCCGCACCAGGTCGCGGAGGCAGTGCGATGCGCGGTTCCCTTCTCCTTCGTGCGCTCCTTCTGCTCGTCGCGATGGCGCTCGGATCGACGCCCTGCGTGTGGGCGGAGGATGCGGGAGTCATCCGGCTGACGGACGTCAGCGGGGAGGCCGGGTTCGCTGAGGCGAAGGGGGATCGCTTCTCGTTCGGCGACTACGACGGCGACGGGGATCCGGACCTGCTGATCCAGGGCCGCACGCTGCTTCGAAACGACACGAAGCGATTCGGCAAGCCGGGCGCGGGGATCCGCTTCACGGACGTGACGAAGGAGACGGGAATCGCGGGTGGCGCGGGCGGCGGCGCGTGCTGGGTGGATCTCGACGGCGACGGCCGCCTCGACGTGGTGACGACGGGCGGCGCGGTCAAGATCCAGTCGGAGGACGGCACGTTCGAGGACCGCGCGGCGGTGTGGGGACTCCGCCTTCGGAAGGCGGCGACGACCCTGGCCGTGCTCGACGTGGACGGCGACGGGCGCCACGACGCGCTCTTCGGAGGTGGCGAGGACTGGAACGACGGCAACGCGGTCTTCCACCCGCGTGTGCTGCTGAGGAACGTCGACGGGCAGCGCTTCGAGGAGGTGACCGAGGACCACGCGCTGCCGGGCGGCGAGTACGGGCGGGCGGCGGTGCAGGCCGACTACGACCTCGACGGCGACCTCGACGTGTACCTGGGCAACTACCGCCTGCGGCCCAACGAGCTGCTGACGAACGAGGACGGCCACCTGGTCCAGGGGCCGAACGCGGCGGCCGTCGCGGGTCGCCGCACGCACGACCGGGCGACGCGGCCGGACGGATCGCGGGTCGGCTACCAGTGGGGGCACACGATCGCGGCCTCGTGGGCCGACCTCGACGCGGACGGCGACCTGGACCTGTGGGTCAGCAACCTCGTCCACAAGTTCGCGGGCGAGGACCGGAGGGGGCAGTACGACGTACGCGGGTGGATCTGCGACGACTCGGCGATCTACCGCAACGACGGCGCGCCGGGGTGGGGTTTCACGGACATGCGCGAAACCAGCGGGATCCCGCTCAGGCCCACGGGCGACTATTCGGTCTTCCGCGGCGACGAGTTGTGGAGCCACGCCGCGTGCGGTGACCTGGACGGCGACGGGCTGCCGGAGGTCTTCGTCACGCAGGTGTACAAGCTGCCCTACAGCCACTCGCTGCTGTTCCACAATCTCGGGGGCTTCTCGTTCGAGGAGATCTCGGAGGACGTGGGCGTGCGACGCTTCGACTCGTACGGCGGGGCCTTCGCGGACGTGGACGGCGACGGGGACCTGGACCTGGTCACGAACGGGCGCGGGTCGCCGGAGGGCGAGCGCGAGGTGAAGCTGTACCGAAACGACACGGCGGCGGGACCGTGGGTCGCGTTCCGGCTCGTGGGGCGCGAGGCCGATCCGATGCCGATCGGCGCGCAGGTGACGGTCGTCTGCGAGGACGGACAGCTGGTGCGCCAGGTCGAGGGCGCGATGGGGAGCCACGTGCAGCAGAACGGGGCGGTGCTCCGATTCGGACTCCGGGGCCGGACGGCGAAGGAGGTCTTCGTGCGCTGGCCGGGAGGGGTGCTCGAGCGCCTCGACCTGCCGAAGGCGGGGCGCGTGCACGTCGTGCGCTACCCGCGGGAGCAGAGGGTGCCGAACCTGAAGCTCGCCGCACCCGAGGCGACGGACGGCGGATGGGACCTCACCGCCTTCGTGCGCGGGAAGTCCCCGTGGCGGTGGGCGTTCGATCTGGACGGGGACGGCGTCTTCGAGACCCCGTCGAAGACGGGGCGGGCCACCGTGAAGGGCGACGACGTGCGCGAGGTACGCGTCCGGGTGTGGCGGAAGGGTGCCGACCTGCTCCGCGAGGGGGTCTGGCGGCTGCGTGCGCGGGACTGATCCCGGGCAGGACCCGCCCGTACACTACCGCCCATGCGTGTCCCCACGATCCTGCTGTGCCTCGCGCTGGTGGCCCTACTGGGCATCCCCGCGCCCGCCGCGGAGTTCGACGAGGACTACGTCCACGGGATGTTCCACAAGCCCTCGGACAAGCCGGGGGGGCAGGCGTGCTGGCCGTACCTGCGGTCGCCGCTGAGGCCGCCGGCCGACCCGTGCTGCGAGCGGTGCGAGAAGGGCGGGAACTGCAAGGTGCTGGACCGTCCGCGCGGGACGAGCGGCTTGTGTTGGGGCAGCCAGACCAAGGAGTGCTTCTGGAAGCGGCACGCGTGGTCGTGGGGCATCAGGTGCAGCCAGTGCTGGGCGGACGAGGAGTGCGGTGTCTGTGACAAGCTGATCGGCAGGCCTGCCCCGAAGGTCCGCGAGATGCTCGATAACCAGCTTGCGATCGAGGGCGGGTCGAAGAAGCACCCGTTGTGGATTGCGGTCTCGCCGCACTTCTACGTGGTCACGGACATCCACCGGAGGCTGAAGGTGCCGACGGAGGGAGGGGCGCCTCGCGTCGCGACGGGGCACGAGGTGGCGCACCTGTACGCGCAGCGTTGCGAGCTCGCCTACAACGACTTCGTCCACTACTTCGGGGGGCGGGTGAACCTCGGCAAGCCGATGGCCGTGTACCTGTACGCGAAGACGCGCGACATGGAGCAGGTGGCGGCGAGGTACCTGGGCAGCCCGAACACCGACATGCTGTTCGGCGGCGGGTCCAACCGCATCGGGGGCGGCTTCGCGGGGAACGGGTTCGTGGGGAGCCTGCAGGAGCAGCGGGGCGACACGAACCTGCACGCGCTCTGCCGGCACATGATCGGGCACATCATGTTCTCCTGCTGGCTGAAGGTGAGCGGCATGGAGAAGGTGTGCCCGAAGTGGTGCTTCGTCGGCGTGGCCCACTTCATGGAGAAGTTGCTCCCCCATCAGGAGGACTTCGTCACGTTCTGCTCGAACGAGACGACGGCGCCCTCGGGAAGCGGGAAGGACTGGTACAAGAAGTCGAGGGCGCTTGCTCGGCGGCGCCTCGACCCCATCGAGACGTTCTTCGGACGGGAATCGATGGGCGCCCTCAAGTACGTGGATCACCTGCGCGCGTGGTCGATGATGGACCTCATGCTCAAGGAGGACCGCGAGCGCTGGCTGAACGTGCTGGCGGAGCTCAGGGCCGGTGAGTCCGAGGGCGCCGCCTTCAAGGCGGGGCTCGGGATCACGCCCGACGCGTTCAACGAGCGTTGGAAGGACCGGCTCACGGGCAGGCGGCCGACCATGGGCGAGATCCGCGCCGACTCCAGGGAGGGCGAGGAGGAACCGGGAGCGCGCGAGCGTCGGCGGATCCGGCAGACGGAGGACGAGAACGTCCTGGCAGGTCTGATCCTGGGGCTCGACCGCATCGACGACGTGAAGACCGCCAAGGTGGTCATCGAGAAGCTCGACCACGAGTCGGACCTGGTGCGCGAGACGATCCAGGTCCTGCTGATGCGGACGAAAGACCAGAAGGTCATGAAGTACCTCCTGGGCGAGGCGCTCGAAAACACGGCGCCGCTGGTGCGGGCCGGCGTGGCGCGCGTGCTCGGCAAGCTGAAGTACGTGCCGGCGCGGGGGGATCTGGAGTTCCTCCTCGAGGACCGGCACTGGCTCGTCCGCGCGGAGGCGGCGTGGGCCGTGGGGCAGATCGGCAACGAGGAATCGCTGCCGCTGCTGATCCGGGGGCTCGAGGATCGGAGCCCGAAGGCGTGGATCGTGACCGCCGACGCGGTGGCGGCCTACGGGAAGCCCAGCAAGCGAGCGACGCTCGCGATCGCCCCGAAGCTCAAGAGCCGCTACTGGCAGGTGCGCGTCACGGCGGCGCGCGCCTTGGCCCGCATCGGCACCGAGGAGGCGATCGGTCCCCTCATCGAACGGTTCAGCCGGGAGGGTGGACGTCTCTACCGCGAGCTTCGGCGGGCGCTGAAGTCGGTCACGCAGGACGACCTCGGGCCGAATCCCGAGACGTGGCGGAAGTGGTGGGAGAAGCAACAGGAGGAGCACGGCGGGCTGGGGCCGATGCCCGAGAAGCGCGCCGAGCCCGAGGACCGCTACGGCGACATGGATCGCCCCCACCCGGATGACCCGAGCTACTACGGTCGTCGGATCTGGTCGAAGAGCGTCGGTTTCGTGCTCGACACCAGCGGATCCATGGACAAGACGATCACGATCACCGCGGAGGAGGCGAAGAAGCTCGGTGATCTCCCGACGCGGAGCTCGCGCTTCGACATTGCCAAAAAGGTGCTGATCGACGCGCTCGAGAAGTTGGATCCGCGAGTCCGGTTCGAGCTCGTCTTCTTCTCCTCGGACGTGAGGCCCTGGAAGAAGCGCCTGATCCCCGCCTCGCCCGGAAACGTGAGGGCGGCTGCGTCGGCGGTGAGGGCGCAGCCCTCGAAGGGCGAGACGAACATCCACGGCGCGCTCAAGGCCGCGATCGGGCTCCACGACCGCGACAGCCTCGAGGCCGACCTGGACCCGATTCCGGACACCGTCTACTTCCTGACGGACGGCTCCCCCACGCGCGGCGAGATCACGGATGCCGACACGCTGCTCTCGTGGTTCGAGTTCCTGAACCGCTACGCGAAGGTCGAGCTCCACGTGATCGCGATGGGGAGCCTCGGCGTCGACCTGCCCTTCCTGCGGCGGCTCGCGAAGGCGGGCGGGGGCGACTTCATCCACGTCCGGGAAGAGTAGGACGCGGCGCGTGGGCGCGGCGTCCTCCGGATCCGCTTTCGGTTTCCGGGCCGAGAGCAGGTCGAATCCGGCCGCGCGGGGATAGAATCCCACGCCTCATGAGCGCCGAAGACACCCGCGATCCGTCCGTCCCGGAGTCCTTCGAGACCCTGGGCGAGCACTACCAGCTACGCAAGAAGCTGGGCGAGGGCGCCTTCGGCGTCGTCTACCTGGCCCACCACGACCTCCTCGACCAGGACTTCGCCGTCAAGATCCTCAAGCCCGAGCTCTGCGATGACGAGAGCCTTCGCGAGCGGTTCCTCGACGAGGCGCGGGCGCTCATTCGCTTCAGCCACGAGAACGTCGTCCAGCTACGACACGTCGGCGAGCACGAGAAGCGCCTCTACCTCGTGATGGATCTCGTACGCGGGGAGCCCCTGAACGACCTGCTCCGGCGGGAGGGCGCCCTGAGCGAGGAGCGGGCGGTGGACATCGGGCTCCAGGTGCTCGCGGGCTTGGAGGCCGCTCACGCCGCGGGGATCGTCCACCGCGACCTGAAGCCGAGCAACCTCATCGTGGATGCGCACGGAGGCAAGGACCACGTGCGGATCCTCGACTTCGGGCTGAGCAAGCTGAGCGCCGTGGACGGCATGCAGAGCGCGCACCGGTCCGTGACGGGCGCCATCATCGGCACGCTCGCCTACATGTCGCCCGAACAACTGTCGGGCGAGAAGGAGATCGACGCGAGGAGCGACGTGTTCGCCACCGGTCTCGTGCTCCACGAGATGCTCGAGGGGCACCACCCGTACCCCGAGGACAGCGGCATCGTGGTGGCGGCCAAGCTGCTCCGCGAGCCGGTGCCGGACATCGACGCGAAGCGGGCCGCGAAGATGAAGCCGTCGACGCTGTCGGCGCTGCGCCAGTCGCTGGAGCGCGACCGCGACGCGCGGTTCTCGTCGGCCTTCACGTTCGCACAGGCGCTCGAGGGCAAGGGGCCGCCGTCCGACACGTCGCGCG
>JAUXCH010000890.1 GCA_030618975.1 Planctomycetia bacterium | reverse complement strand
GACCACCCTGCACGCTCTGGAAGGAGCGCAGGCCGGAATCGCCGCGCTCCGGCTCCTGCGCCACGAGGCCGTAGGCCACGTGGCTCATGCCCGGCAGCTCGCCGTAGTCGAGGTTGCCGCCGAACACGCCGAGCTCGCCCAGCTCGGGCAGCAGCTCGAGCGGGAAGTACCCCTCCCGGTACGCCTTCTCGGCGACCGGCAGGTACCGTTCGGAGACCCAGTCGCGCACGGTGTCGCGGATCAGGATCTCCTCCTCGGTGAGGAGTGAGTCCAGGTCGCAGAAGTCGGGACCGCGGAACCTCGGCATGGGACTGCCTCTCTCCAGGGGAAGCACGGCGCAGAAGGTACCCTCACGCGAGCGCCGTCCCACCGGGGAACGGACAGGATCGGGCCCTTCGTCAGCGCCGGCGGCGGCGCCGTGACACCGGGGTGGCGCCCGGCTCGCGGGCGCGTTTCGACGAGGCGGCCGCCCCCGGCCCGCCGTCCAGCAGATCCTTCCGGACGAACAGGAGCTCGGTGGAGCCGGCGCGGATGACGTCGCCGTCCACCAGGGGCTGGCGTGCCGAACGGCGACCGTTCACCAGGGTCCCGTTCGTCGAGCCGAGGTCCTCCATGAGCCAGGCCCCGCCCTGGAGGAAGACCCGGAAGTGCCGCCTCGAGACCCCCTGGTCGTCGAGCACGAACGTCACCGAGGGGTCCCGGCCGACGATGCACTCGCCCCCGAGCGCGTGATCGCGGCCCGCGGTCACACCCTTGCGGATCACGAGTCGAGGCATGTTCGTCGTCTCCCGGTTCGCGGCGAGCATACCCGATCCACCCGCCCGGGGGCGGCGCCGTTGACCCGCCCCCGTCCGGCGCGCCATGATTCCAGGGCCCCGTGCCGGAGACCCACCATGCGCCGCTTCGCCTGCCTCGTCCTCCTCGCCGTCCTCCTCGCCCCCGTCGTCACCGCCGGCGAGGGCTCCGACGATCGCGAAGCCATCCTGAGCCTGCTCGCGCCACGGCGCGGCGAGAGCATCGCGGACGTCGGATGCGGTCTCGGGACGTGGGCCGTCGTGCTGGCGAAGGCCGTGGGGTCGGAGGGCAAGATCTACGCGGTCGACATCGACCCGGACGCCGTGGCGGCAGCCAGGCGCCGCATCGAGAAGGAGGACGTCACCAACATCGAGGTGAAGCTCTCGTTCCCCGACGACCCGGGTCTCCCGGCGGACAGCGTCGACGCGATCTTCCTCAACGACGTCATCGACTGGGTGGAGCGCTCCGCGCTCGCGGGGTTTCTCGCGGGCTTGCGCGAGGCCCTGAAGGCCGACGGCCGACTCGTCATCCGCGACCCGAGCGGCGGCCCGGACCGCGTGATCGCCGAGCTGTACCGCGCCGGCTTCTCCCTCGTCGAGGCCAAGATCCCCTTGGAGCAGGCACCCGAGCGGTCGTTCGGCACGGGCTGGTACGCGCTCAAGGTGCGGCGCGCCGAGGTGCAGCCGTCCATCCTGCCGCGACTCGGCCGCCCCACGCGCTACCGGGTCCGCCTCCACCTCGCCGAGGAGCTCTATCGCATGGGGCTCCTCACCCGCGAGGAGCTGCGCGCCCGCTGGGAGGCGATCCGGGACCGCCCGGGCCCCTTCGACCCCGCGGTCGACGAGGCGCGTGACCTCACGGAAGCCGCCCGGGCGCTGGACGTCCTCACCGACGAGGAGGCCGCTCGCGTCCTGGAGCGCGCCCGCGAGCGGGCCCGCTGACGCCTTTCCAGCGCCCCGGGGCGGGCGTAGAGTGCCCCCCCCCACACCCGGAGACCGCCGTGCGTACCCCGACCGTCCTGCTGCTCGCCCTCCTCGTCGTCCTGCCCGCCTGCATGCAGACCGAGGAGACCGTCAAGATCGAGAAGAGCGGCAAGGGCACGCTGACGCTGCACACCGTCGTCGACAAGGCGATGTCGGAGGAGCTGCTCGAGATGATGCAGGCCGTGGGGTGGGGCGAGCGCATGGGCGCCGACCCGACGGCCCAGCTGGATCCCGAGCGCATCAGGAAATCCCTCGCGAACAAGGAGGGCATCGAGGTCCGCTCGGCGACACGCACCGTCGACGAAGAGAAGGGCGCGATCACGATGAACATCGAGATCGCCTTCGACTCGATCCAGGCCCTGTACGAGTCGGGCGCCGTGCTGGTCTACGTCGGCGCGGTGAT
>JAUXCH010000317.1 GCA_030618975.1 Planctomycetia bacterium | reverse complement strand
GGGTGGGGGCCGCGGGGCGCTTCGGCCGGCCGTGGGTTCGAAAAAAGCACTGGATCGCGGCGTCTCGGAGGGCACGGTACGTTCGGCCCCTGCGCTCCAACACCAGGATCTCGCTGCTGCTCACGCAGCTCGGGAGCGGCTGGACCTCGTCGATCACCCTGCGGACCCACTCCGCCGCCACCTCACGCAAGACGGCCGGGCCGCTCTCGAGCAGCCGCCTTGCCTGGTCGCGCCGGAAGCCTCGCGCAAAGGCGTGCGCCTTCTTCCTCACGCGCGCGGCCAACTCGGGGGACTCGCTCGGGATCTCGATGAGGTACTCGTGGAACCGGTTCAGCAGGCTCCCCAGCGCCGCTTGCGCGTGGAAGCTCTCGTGTCTCAACTGCACCACCTCCCGCAGGTACGTCTCGAGCAGGATCGGCTTCCTCGGAAGCCGCAGGCGGTCGAGGAGCCACATCGTGCGGTAGTACGACACCTCCTCGAGAAGCTCGATCTGCGAACCGAGGAACTGATTCGAGCCTGCGACGCCGCGAGAGCGCGTAGCCGGATCCCCGGGTGCAGGCAGGAGAGCGAGATTCGCGCCGAGGTCGCGGCAGAGAGGCACGACGAGTCGCCCCAGGCTCCGATTGACCTCGGCGATCCGGGTACCGCACTCCGAACAGAAGAACGACGCGAACGGGGATCCGCTCGGGACCGCCGCCCGAGCGCAGCAGGCACAGAGGCGGACGTCTGCCACGACGCGCGCCTCGTTCTTCAGGAACCACTGATCGGGTGTCGGGCACGTCGCCTCTCGGTGGATGTCGCCGCAGCTCGTGCAGAACCAGAGCCCCGACACGTCGACCTCGACGGACGCGGTCACTTCGCGGTCGGTGGGATGCACTTCGCCCTCCTTTCACGCCGTTCCCGGCAAGGGGGGGCGAGGCAGCGATCGCAGCGTGAGGTCGGCGCGAACCGGTCTCGCCGGGCAGCTCGAGTGCCGAGGAACGGGCGGGACTGCGGCGACGGTCCAGGGGGGTGTCCGCGCGGTCTCGGTTCGGAGACGGACGCACCACGTCGCCGATGCTCAGCCAGAGGATACCGCACCTCCCATACGCCGCGCTACGCCCCTGTGGCTCGGTCGCCCTGGATCTCCTCCGGCCACGGGCCCGATGCCGCGGGTACGGCCGCCCGCATCCGCGACCTCCGTGAAGGCCGACGGTCGATCGCCACAAGTGCGGGACGGTCCCGTGTTTGCGGGCAGTGCGTCCCGGCGCGTGCTTCCGCGCCGGCGCGAGGTAGGAGCCGGCGGCGACGCCTCCCGAGGCAACGGGATGCAACTCTGAGATTGACGTCGGCCAGAAGATCACCTGTCGTGTCCTGGGGAGCCCTCCCCGCGCTCCAGCTTCTCCGAGTCCGCTCGGGACTCGCCCTGCCGTTGGGGCGCACGGCGATCGTGGCCGCCGTCGTCCTCGGATCGGGCGCGTCGAGGGCGCGCCCCGGGGAGGTAGGCACCCTCTTCGCGGGCGGGTGGGCGGTCCGCACGGTACCGAGCCATCCTCCACGTCGCGGACGACGGAGTCGGTTCGGCCGGATCCGCCTTCCTCAGTCGCCCCCCGTGACCGTGTAGGTCCCGGCTCGCTCCATCCTCGTCACCACGCTGCGGCTGCGGATCACGGAGACGGTCCAGGTTCCCGGGTGCAGCGGATCCTCGGTCCCGCCGGGAGGCAGCACGCGCAGCGCCCGCTCGGTGCGGAACAGGATCGCACCGTCCCGTGTGCGAACGCCGTCGGCCCAGACGACCCGGAGGTTCGCGGCGTCGGCCCCCGATCCGAATCCGGAGCCCTCGACCACGATCGGGCGGTCCGTGCCGGCCTCGGATTGCCGCGCCGGCCACAGCCCGGTGACCGCGAAGGGGACCTCGGCTACCCGGTACGTCGCCGCCGCGGAGGTTCGGTTCGCCGCTCGGAGCGTGAGCTTGTACGCACCTTCCGCGAGATCGTCCGGTGGACGAACGATCCAGGCCGCACCGTGCCCCAGTCCGCCCGGATGCCGGTAGACGAGGTCCGCCACCTGCGTGCCGCGGGGGGACGACAACTTCACCTGGAACGTGGTCCCGTACGCGAAGAGGTCCGCGGCCTGGACGGCGAGGCAACAACCGGGAGGCCCCACGGGCGGGTCGATCGTCGGGGCGCTCGGCGCCGGGCCTCGCGCGGGCGTCCAGGCGACGGCGGGTGTCACCTTCCCGTTCCGGAGCTCGACGGTCACCTCGTACGGCTCGCCCCCCTTCAGCCGGGCGGGGACGGAGAGCCGAACGACGTCGTAGCCGTTGGAGCGTCCCCAGGCGGTCGTGCGGCCGCCGGTGGCGTCCGTCCAGTGGACGCGGCACCTGCCCATGGGACCGAGATCGGTGCCCACGCACCGTATGCGCTGTCCCGCCGCGGGGATCCGGGAGGGAATCGCTCCCGCGGGGTGGATCGCGCACAGTGCCGGTTCACCGCTCCCGACGACCTCGAAGCGGGGCGAGCACTCGCCCGTGGTGAGACCGTTCCCGTTGGTGAACACGAGCGTGTAGGTGCCCGGGGCGAGAGTCGGCGGCACGCGAAGCACCACGGCTCGCCGGCCGCCCTCGAGATCGACGGTCGCAGCCACGCCGCCTTGCGGGTTGACGAACGAGACTCGACCGCCCTGCAGCCGCCGTCCGTGACCGAGGACGGCTTGCCCGCGCGTGCCCACCGTGGCGCTCAAGCCGTGGACGACCGGGCGACCCGGGGCCAGCACCTCGAACGCCTCGGGGGCGCGGGCACCGTCCACCCGGAGCTCGACCCGGCCCTCCGCCAGTTCCTGGGGCACGCGACAGAGCAGCGCGCCGGCACGCCGTCGGATCACCTCGACCCGCTGGTCACCCAGGGTCACGACCGGGTGCTCGGTGAAGTGGACGCCCTGTACGTAGAACAGGTCGCCTGGAGCGCAGCAAGGGGGATGGTACCCGTCGATCTCGGCCGCCCAGGCGGGGCCGGCGGTCAGGGCGAAGAGGACGGCGAAGATCGAGAGACCACTACAGGGACCACTACGTCGCATGGCGCCTCCCTACTCGATCACCGTGACGGTGACTGTCTGGCCGTCGACTACGAGCTCGATGTCCGTTCGGGAACCCACCGAGAGGGACTCGGTGAGATAGTGCTGCATGGCATCGTTGAGGACGGGCTCGATCTCTCCACCCCGCCACGTGTCCGTCACGTCCACCCCGCCGCCATCGGCCGTGCCTCGAATCGCCTCCACGATCACGAGCGGATTCCGCGAGGCATCCAGCGTCAGAAGGTCGGGAAGACTGTCTCGATCCCGGTCGTAGCGCACCACGACCAGGTTCGTGCTCGGGCTGCCGCCGTCTGCGCCCGTGGGTTTGCCCACCGTCGCCGAGAGGGCCTCGTCCCCTCCTCCGCTGCAAGACGCGAGCAGCATCACGGCCAGCGCGGGCCAGGCCGTCTCACGAAACCGTCCCATGCCGGTCGTCTCCCAGGGCTGCCTGCCACACCTCGACGCTAGCCGTCGCACCGCGTCGATCAAGGCTCGCTTTCCGCCACGCTCACACCTTCCTGACGTACTGCCCTGAACATTTCGGACATGAAATCCCTCTGCGCTTCAGAGCAGGGGATCCACGGGGGGCGCGTGGCGGTGCCCCGCTTTCGGGGAGCCGCGGTTTCCCCTCGGGAAGTCGCTCCGATTCCCCGAGCCGGGGGGGGGCCTCGGTGCGGCCGGACCGTGGACTCCTCGACCGACGAGTTGCGTGCGGTTGCGTCGGACTCGTGTGCCGTTCCCTGCACGAGAGACCACGAGACCCTTGGCCCCTGCGAGACACGCCCGGAGAGCCCCATGGAAGTGGGGTGGCGGGAGAGCAAGGGAATCGAGTGTTCCCAGCCACCCTCGCCGACGGGCGCAGCGGTTTCGAAGTTGCGTGGGGCGGGCTTGGGCGCTCCTGCCGCAGGGTCCTTGGTGTCAACGGACTGGGCTGTACGGGCGAACGCTGCGCTGCGCAACCGAGCGGATCTCCGCGTGGGCGCCACGCGAGGGATCTACATACCCTGTTGACGTTTACGACACCGCGTCGTATGCCAGCGGCAGCCTGTCGTAGGCCTGGGCGACGAGGAGTCACGGCATGCAGCACCCCCTCCTGGCCAACGCGGAGTTCGCCGTCATGGAGCGGCTCTGGGAGCAGGATCGGCTGACGGCTCGAGCCCTCCGGGAACAGCTCTACCCGGGCGCGACCAAGGCGCAGCACGGAACCGTGCAGCGACTCCTGCAGCGGCTCGAAGACAAGGGGTTCGTCGCGCGCGACCGCGACCAGCCCGTCCACCTCTTCTCCACGTCGATCAGCCGTCAGGCCTATGCGGGCGGCCAGCTGGAGTCCCTCGCAGACAAGCTGACGGGAGGCTCCCTGGCTCCGTTGATCGCCCACCTCCTCGAGGAGAAGAGGATCTCCCGCGCGGAGATCAGGAAGCTCCGCAAGATCCTGGATGACAAGACAGGCAAGGGAGGACGGGCATGACCGACCTCCTGCTCCGGATCGCAGTCGGCAACCTCTTGATCGCCGCCGCCCTCGCCCTCGTGGCGTGGGCGCGGCGCAACCTGCGGAGGAACGAGGAGGTCTGCTGCGACGCCCTGGTTCTCTTCACCCGGAACCCCAACCCCCGTACCTACGCGAGCTCACTCCTCGCCGTGGTCGAGTTCCTCTCCGCTCCGGCGCTCCGCCCGCCGGCCATGGCAAGCGGGGTCAACAGCGGCGGATTCCTGGAACGGAGACTCGAGATGATCGTCTCAGCGAACCCGCTCGCGCCGACGCCGCGCTGGCTGCGCGCCGCCCTGCTCGTCGGCGTCCTCGCTATCCTCCCGCTCGGGATCGCCCAGGCCGACGAGCCCGACTACGAGGCCGTCGGAGATCGCCTCGAAGAGGCCGTCCGGGCTGGAGAGCTTTCGGCCGATCAGGCCGCAGGCATGATGGGCGAGCTGGCCCGCGCCCGGTTCGCGGAGCGCATGGCCGGCGCGCGAGGTCGCGGCCGGACGCGGCCCGAGATGGCGGCGATGAGGGAAAAGCTCGGCGCCGCCGTCCGGGCGGGCAAGCTCTCCGAAGAGGACGCGAAGGCCAAGTGGAAGGCCTACGTCGAGAAGCTCGGTTCCGGCAAGCGTGTCGGCAAGGGGGAGCGCGACCAGGGGCTCGAAGGGCACTTCAGGAGACTCGGCGTCGACGGCGAGACCCTCGCGGGGATCCGGAAGCACCTCGTGGCAGGTGGGCTCTCCGAAGAGAAGGCCGAGATGGCCCTGGGGGGGCTGCTTCGCGTCGTCCACCTGATGAAGGAGGAGGGTGAGAGCTTCCAGCCGGATCCCAGGATGCACGAATACTTCAAAGAGGAGGTCGGCCTCTCCGACGGGCAGATGGAAGAGGGCCTGGGGCTCGCGCGCAGGATCCTGCACGGCATGCGGAGCCGGGGCGCTCGCGGCAAGGGCACGCCGACCCGCGAGGAGATGGCGAAGGTCAAGGAGGAGCTCGGGGCCGCCGTCGAGGCAGGCAAACTCTCCGAGGAAGACGCCAGGAAGCGGTGGGAGGGCTACCTGCAGCGCTTCCGCGGCGGCGAGACGAGCGAAGCCGGCGCGACGGAAGAGCCCACACCCGCCGAGATGGCGGCCGAGAGAGCGAGGCTCGGGGGTGCGGTCAAGAACGGCCTGATCTCCGAGGAAGACGCCCAGAAGCTGTGGGAGGGCTACCTCGAGCGGGTCCGCGGCGGCGCGGAGAAGGCGCGCGGAGACAAGCCGACCCGTGAGGAGGCGGCGGACGTCGGGCGTAGGATCCGGGCCGCCGTCGAGGCGGGCGAGATGACCCCGGAGCAGGGACGAGCTCGCATGGCGGCCTACCTGAGCGGCCTCCGCAGCGGCGCGTCGAGGGAGCGGGGCGACACGCCGACCCGCGAAGAGATGGGGAAGGTGAAGGAGAGGATCTGGGCCGCCGTCGAGGCCGGGAGGATCTCCGAGGAAGACGCGCAGAAGCGCTGGGAGGGTTACATCGAGCGCGTCCGCGGCGGTGCGCAGAAGGCGCGCGGTGAGAAGCCGACCCGCGAGGAGATCGCGAAGGTGAAGGAGAGGATCGGGGCCGCCGTCAAGGCCGGCAAGCTCTCCGAGGAAGACGCCAAGGCCAAGTGGGAGGCCTACCTGAAGTCTCTCCGCGGCGGTGCGGAGAAGGCGCGCGGTGAG
>JAUXCH010000387.1 GCA_030618975.1 Planctomycetia bacterium | reverse complement strand
CGCCGGGGCGAGGCCGGCGGCGCCGCCGTGCAGACCGCCCTGCAACTCATCGAACGGGACCGCCTGGACCTGCAGACCGTGCGTGAGTGGGAGACCTTCCCGCACGTCCGCAGGCCCGGTTCCGGAGAGGAGCGCTGACCATGATCCCCCGTCTACGCACCATCGCCATCCTGATGCTGCTCGCAGGCCTCTCGCTCGGCATCTTCACGTCGCGCGCCCTGCGCGCGTTCGGCGAGGCCGACGCCCCGCTCCGGACGGACGGGCGCACGCCGCGCATCGAGCTCCTCGTCGATCTCTACCAGCGGGACTACCACCTGAGCGACGAACGGGCCGACCAGGTCCGGCAGACGCTCTACGGGTACGACCGGGCGGTGGACGCCCTGATCTGGGAGCTCCGCCAGCGCTACGCCGACGAGTTCCAGGCCCTCTTCGACACGGCCGAGGTACGGATTCTCGACATCTTCATGGAGACGAACGAAGGCCGTTAGTTCGGCGCAATCGGTCCCACTCCCCGTAGAACGGGGCGTCGGACCCCGGCCGGCGAGCGAACGAGGCGCCGCGGGCCCCTATAATCCCGCCGCTTCCCGACGCCAGGATGCCTGACGCCGGGATCGTGGTTCTCGAGGAGATCTGGATCTCTCATGGCACGGGCCGTCGGACTCGACATCGGCAGTCATACCATCAAGGTGGTCGAGCTGAACGGCAACCCGAAGTCCTTCAAGGTCACGCGGGTCGTCACGCGCCCGATGCCCGAGGTCGATCTCCACCCGCCCGAGGGCGAGATCCCGAAGGACCTCGAAGAGCTGGTCAGCGACGAGATCCGCGAGATCTTCCACTCGCTCAAGCTCCCCAAGGACGACGTCTGCGTCTCGTTCGACTCGGGCGCCACGATCTTTCGCGAGATCGTGGTTCCCTTCCTCGAGGACGACCAGATCCGCAAGGTCGTGAAGTTCGAGGCCGAACACCACCTCCACAGCCGCACGATCGAGGACGTGATCGTCAACTGGGTGAAGACGGGCGAGAGTCGGGACGGCAGCCGGCTCACGATCTTCGCCTCGCCCAAGCCCGTGCTGGAGCGACTGCTCGGCGTCCTGCGCGGCGCGGGCATCGAACCCTCGTCCATCGACCTCGACGCCACGGCGCTCTACACCGCCTACGACGCCCTCGGCGTGCTCGAGGAGAACCCGAACACGATCCTCGTGGACGTGGGCGCGCGGAGCACGACGCTCATCCTCGTCGTGGAAGGCAAGCCGCTCGTGTTGCGGTCCTTCCTGCTCGGCACGGGTCTCGTCGAGTCCGGGGTCAGCAAGGAACTCGGCGTCTCGCGCGAGGAGGGGCAACGCCGCGCGCGCCTCGCCGCGGGACCTCGGCCCGACGACCTCCTCGTGGCCACGGCGACGCTGTCGCCGTCCGAGACCGAGAAGAGCCTCGAGCAGATCGAGACCGACGTCGCCGTCGACCTGCGCTCGACGTTCGTCAACAAGCTCCACCGGGAGGCCATCCGATCCCTGGCCTCCTTGCAGGAGAGCGCGGCCCCCGAGAAGATCCTCCTCTCCGGCGGAGGGTCCCTCCTGCCGGGCCTCGCGCAGGACCTGAGCGACAAGTTCGATCTTCCGGTGGAGCGGGTCGACCTCACCCGGTACGTCGACTGGAAGGACCAGGGCCCGGATCCGGAGTTCACGCAGGTGGCCCTGGGTCCGGCCATCGGGTGCGGGCTCCGCATCCTCGGCCACAACCCGCTCAAGGTGGAGCTCCTCAAGGACGAGTTCGCGCCCACGAACCGGTTCGACGTCATCAAGATCGCGCTCGCAACCTGCGTGACGCTCCTGTTCGTCGGCCTGCTCGGGCTGGCGTACGTGGCCAGCGAGCGCAACCGCGCGGAGAAGAAGCGGTTCACCTACGTGTCCAAGGCCGCGTCCCGCCTGGTGAAGACCGCCGACCTCCGCTACCGCACGAAGGTCCTCGGCCAGACCGAGGAAGAGGCCAAGACCGAGGTCGACCGCTGGCTGAGACGTCAGCCCCAGGGACCGGAGCGGATCAACCGGTACCGGAGTCTGCTGAGCAGCCGGTTCGGTCACCTGCAGAGCGAGCTGGGCCTGGGCGACATCCCCCAGGTGGAGAGCGCGCTCAAGGTGTGGCTCGAACTCTACCGCGCCCTCCAGAAGCTCCCGCGCTCGGAGTACGGTCAGTGGCTCCGCGTCCTCAAGTTCGACGTGCAGGAGCGTGGCGCGACCGTCCGCATCGAGGTCGACAGCCAGGCCACGTTCGACCGCATCCGCACGCAGTTCGAGGCCAGCACGTACTTCCAGGAGCGCGCCCGCAACTCGAGCCGGATCGTGGAGCTCGGCACGTCCCAGGAGCGCAACAACCGTCAGCGACGTGACTTCGAGTTCCGCTTCAAGGAGGACGACTGATGGCGCGCAGCGCGGGCCGCGAGACCGATCCCCTGAAGATGTACACCGTCGTCATGGCGCTGCTCGTCGTCGTGATGGGAGTGCTCTGGTACGTGATCGACGGCAAGCGCAAGACCTACGCCAAGGCGAACGTCCGCGCCGAACAACTCATGACGGGGAAGGGCCTGCGATCCTCGGGCCTCGACGACACCCCGAAGACGATTCCCGATCTCGCCCTGGCGGTGGAGCGCCTGTCCTACACCTACGAGCAGGCGACCGGCGGCGGCGGCATCGACCGCAAGGGGAACCGCCACATCTCCCAGGAGATGATGGAATCCGTCGCCGTGGCCGCCGGACTCAACCAGACCGGCTCCTCGGGCGAACGCCGGACCCCGAACAACGCGCGCGGCTTCGAGACGTTGACCCAGAACTTCGACTACGAGTCGATGTCCGGCGGACCGCTCGAGGTGTGGCGCCTCCTCACGCTCCTCTACAACATCGAATCGCGCGGTCGCTACCGCGTGAGCGAGGTGGGCTGGGAGGTCGCTGACCCCAAGGACAACGCCTTGAAGGGGCCCTCCGACCGGGTGAAGCGCAGCCGGATCGAGGTCGCCCTCCGCGGGCCGATCCTCTCCGGGGACTGATCGCCGGGGTCTGGTCGCACGCGTTGGGCATCCGAATGCCGAACATTGGTACCGGGTGTCGATCCGGCGGATCGGCCGGCTCTCCGCGAACGGGCGCTTCGCTCCCCAGGAGTCTACGTCGTCGAGTACAGACCCTTCGTACCTTGCCACCGCGTGGACGAGGTCACCGACTCAAGTGTCGTACTTCGCGATGCGCAGGGTCACCGGGGAGGTGGCCGACGGGCACGTGCAGCTCCCGGTACAAACCAACGCGACGAACGACGGCCGAGACGCACCGGTCGCGGGTGGGCCCCGATTCTGCTGTCCGGCCTCCTTGCGCACGGCCGGGCAGCGAGTGGCTCCCCCATGCGCCTACCGGAACCACCCGGAGATCGGCAGCCCGGCCGATATACTCGTGGCATGGCACTGAGGCGCCCCAATCGAGCACGGGGAAACCCGAAGGCGATGCGGGTGCGGCCCCCCCCGCAGGACGCCGACCTCGAGGCGGTGGCCGAGCGCAGCCGGTACGTCGGAAGCCCGTACCACAAGGATCGTCCCGGTTTCGCCGGTCCACCCCAGCGTAGAAGAACGGCGGCGAGCATCTGTCCGCCTGAGCTGAACGACGACCAGGAGCGCGTCCAGGCGTGGCTTCGTCAGGCCATCTTGTCGGGGCACACCGGGGAATGGAGGGGCGGCTTTCCGCAGCGTGTCTGGCACCGGGAAGACAACGTGATCTTCGAGGCCATGCAGGGGTCTCCGGGATCCGGCGAGTACCACGGCTACCCGCTTCAGCCCTTCCAGCACGTGCGAGACCTGCCATGACGACCTTCCGCATCGAGTTCGACTGGGTCGATGCCGGCCGATCCAGCGACCGCATGTCCTCGGTCACGATGGCCGACCTCGGGATCATGTTGGGGGAATCGAGCGTCACGGCACACATCGACCGGTCCACGCGAGCGTACCGAGATCGACTCACCGCACCGCTGTTCCCCATCGCGGAGTGGGTCGTCACCAACTGGTGGGCCCTTCGTTTCGAATACGACCTGGCGGGCTCAGGAACACCACGCCCTGGCTTCGAAGAGCGCCACGACCTCGTGTACGCAGGGAGTGGCTTCCTCTACCCGCGGCTCGAAATCACGTCCCTGGACGATCTCGTGCAACTCAGCTCGACGAGCTGGCGAGCGCGGCACGCAGCCATCGAGTTCCCGGGAGAGTGCGCGGAGGTGGTGGACCGCGTGCAGGTGGAGCATGAGTTCTCGCGGCTCGTCGATGCCGTTCTCGATCGCCTCGCGGAGTTCGACATCACCGACACCCCGGTCGAGCGCGATTGGACCGCGATCCGCAGCGCCGATCCTGAAACCGTGGCCTTCTGCGCGGCATCCGCTGCCCTCGGGCTCGACCCGTTCGATCTGGACGACCGGACGGCACAGTCGGTCGAACGGCTCTGGTCTGGCTTCGAGGAGTCGCTGAGGAGCGATCTCCTCTCCTGCGCCGATCTCGAACACGGGGAGGATCTGGTGGCATGGGCCCGGTCGGGCAGGGAGAAGTTGGAGCGGCTCCCCAACGGGGACGCATGGTCGGAACTGCGTAATCGCATCCGAGTGCCGGCGTCCAAACGCCCCTGGGATCTGGGCTACGAGCTCGCGAGACAGGTTCGGCAACTGACGGGAGCACCGGAAGGCCCGTTCGAGTTCACCGGGGACTGGGACATTCGCTCCCTCGAGGACGAGCCTCCCACGGTTCGTGTGGACGCACTCGTGTCTTCGGAGTCGCCCGCGTGCCTGACGCGTGGCCGTTCGCCGATCGCCACGCGGTTCCTGCAAGCCCGCGCACTGGGGGACTACGTCGCGCGGCCGTCTAGCCAACCGTCGCTCCTAACGACCCTTGCGACCCACCGTCAACAGATGACGCGGGCATTCGCCGCGGAGTTCCTCGCGCCGTCGGCGTCGATCACTGCGGAGTTGGGTTCCCTGGCCGGCAGCCGGATCGGCCCGGAGGTCGTCGAGACGGTCTCGCGAAAGCTGCGGGTCTCCGAGTTCGTCATCCGCCACCAGATCGACAACCACGAACTGGGCACGCTCACCGACGTGTAGACCGCCGTGCACATCGTCTCATCCAGCACGGCGCGACGCGCCGCCAGAGAGGGGGCCCCTTGCCTCGAGGGAACGGGGGCCTGGCGTGTTCGCCGAATGCGGCGTAGACGGGGTCGCCCACGAGTCGAGGACCGTGGAGTCGCGCGGTCGCTACCGCGTGAGCGAGGTGGGCTGGGAGGTGGCCGATGCCCAAGGACAACGCCTTGACGGGGCCCTCCGACCGGGTGAAGCGCAGCCGGATCGAGGTCGCCCTCCGCGGACCGATCCTCTCTGGGGACTGATCGGCACCGGCTCCCGAGGAACTGAACGGCTCCTCCAGGGGGGCCGGG
>JAUXCH010000150.1 GCA_030618975.1 Planctomycetia bacterium | reverse complement strand
GGGAGCTGGAGCAGTTCCCCGAGGCGCTGCTGCGGGAGATCGCGCGCCAGGTCGCGGCCGGGCTCGCCGCGATCCACGCCGGCGGTGTGGTCCACCGCGACGTCAAGCCCGACAACGTGCTCATCACCGACGACCAGAAGGTGCAGATCATGGATCTGGGCGTGGCCCGACCCGAGGAGCCTTCGTCCGTCATCACGGAGGCCGGGCAGTTTGCCGGGTCGCTCCTCTACGCCGCGCCCGAGCAGTTCCAGAACCAGCCCGTGCACGCGTCCGCCGATCTCTATGCGCTCGGTGTGATGCTCTACGAGCTCGCCACCGGCGAGAATCCTTTCCGGCGCGACTTCGCGGCGTCCGTGATCCAAGCGCACCTGACACTCGTGCCGCCGGTGGCCACCGAGAAGAACCCCGACTTGTCGGCGTTCTTCGGCGACGTGCTCGCGATGCTCCTCGCCAAGGAGCCGGAGGCACGGTTCCCGTCCGCCGCGGAGCTCTGCGACGTGCTGCAGCGCGGCGAGCGGTCCACGTGGTGGACGGAGCGCGAGGCGCGCGTGCTGCAAGCGCGACACAATCTTCCGCGCATCGCCGTCAGCCGGGACACGGTACTCCACGGCCGTGAGCCGGAGCTCGCCGCGTTGCGCGAGGCGTGGCAGGAGGCACGCGTCGGGCAGGGCCGGACCGTCCTGCTCGAGGGCGAGGCGGGCATCGGCAAGACCCGGCTGGTCGACGCCTTCGTCGCCGACCCCGGCGGCGAGGGGGCGCAGGTCCTCTACGGCGCGTACTCCCCGTCGGGTGGGATGGGCGGGCTCTCGGAGGCGATCCTGGACCACTTCGGCAGGCGCAACCTGGAGGCGACCCTGGATTCGTACCTCGGGTCGATGCCGTCCCTCATCCCGGGCTTTGCCGCCGTGGTGCGGCACGAGGCGCCGCCGGTCTCGGCGGAGCCCCTGCGCGCCGAGGCACTCCATGCCGCGATGGTGAACCTCATGCGCGGTCTGGCCGCCCGCATGCCGCTCATCTGGGTCGTGGACGACCTCCAGTTCGCCGGCCCCGACAGCCGGCGCGTCATCCTCTCCCTCGCGCGCGCCGTGAAGCGCCACGCGGTCCTGCTGGTCGTGTGCACGCGGCCGGGGCTGCCCGACGACGAGATCCAGCACTTCACCCGCCTCGACACGACGCAGCGCCTGCCGCTCGGCCGCCTCTCCCCGCGCCAGGTGATCGAGCTGCTGCGGGAGTCGTTCCGCAGCGAGAGGCTCGCCGAGAAGATGGGTGCGAAGATCGCGTACAAGTCCGACGGCGTGCCGTTCTTCATCTTCGAGATGATCCGCGGTCTGCGGGAGGGACGCTTCATCGAGGCGGGAGACGACGGCGCCTTCGTCGAGACCCGCGTCGTGGAGGACATCGAAGTGCCCTCCGCGGTGCGGGATCTCCTGTTGGGACGTCTCGAGGACCTGCGCGAGGGCGAGCGCGACCTCCTCGACGCCGCCGCCGTGCAGGGTCTGGACTTCGACGGCGATCTCCTCGCGCGCGTCCTCGAGAGGAAACGCATCGAGATCCTCCAGCGCCTCGCGGCGATCGAGCGGAGGACGCAACTCGTGCGGGCCGCCGGGGCGGCGTGGCGCTTCGACCACCACCAGCTGCAGGAGGTCGTCTACGAGGATCTCCCCGTGAGCCTCCGCCGGGAGCACCACGCGCTGCTCGCCTCCGCGTTCGCGACCCGCGAGGGCATCGAGCCCTGTAGCGCGGCGGAGCTGCCCGGCGAGACGCACTGCTTCCTCGCGGCGCACGGGATCCGCGGCAGCGATGCCGCGGCCTGGAAGCCGCACGTCGTGCCGGCCCTCCGGCACCTGTTCACCTCGTATCGCAACGAGGCGGCCATCGAGCTCGGCCGCCGCGCACTGGCCTTCGAGGGGCTGGTGGTCGGGTGCGAGCGGATCGAGGTCCTCCTCCGGATGTTCGACAGCCTGCTCGTGCTGGGATCGCGAGAGGACGAGCGCGTGCTGCTCGAGGAGGCGGAGGCGTTGGCGACCGATTGCTCGGACGCGCTCCTTCGCTCGCGCGTTCAGCGCGCGCGCGGCGCGCACCTGTTCTCCGTCTCGCAGTTCGACGGGGCGGAGGCCGCGTACCGTGCAGCCCGCGACCTTGCGCGCGAGGCGGGCGACGTGGCCGTGGAAGCCAACGTCACGGGTGGACTCGGCAACGTCGCCACGAAGCTCGGCCGGTACGAGGAGGCCGCCGAGCGCTACGCGCGCTCCGATGCCCTGGCCCGCGAGATCGGGAACCGTCGCGTCGAGGCCGGGTGCGCAGGCAATCTCGGGAACGTGTCCTGGTATCTCGGCCGAGTCGACGAGGCGCGGCGGCAGTACGAGCGCCAGCTGGAGATCTCCCGCGAGGACGACGAGCCGCGCGGTCAGGCTCTCGCCCTGGGCAACCTCGCCATGCTGCTCGCACAGGCGGGACGCCTCGAAGAAGCGCTGGAACTCCACGAGCAGGCGCTCGCGATCCACCGGAAGACGGGGGATCGGCGGGGCGAGGCCTGGGTCCGCCACAGCCTGAGCTCCGTGCATTCCGACCTCGGCCGGCCCCGGGAGGCCATCCACCAGGCGGAGAGCTCGCTCGAGCTCGCACGGGAGCTCGAGGACCGTCGTGCCGAGGCACTGGCCGCGAACGCACTGGGCCTGCAACGCATGCAACTCGGCCGTCACGGCCGGGCGCGGGAGCTGTTCGAGCTCAACCGAGCCATCTCCCGTGAGACCGGGGACGGGCGCGGCGAGGCGGTCGCTCTGCAGGGACTTGCGGATCTGGCGCTCCGGGAGGGCCACCTCGAAGACGCCTTCGGCCGGGCCGAGGAGGTCGTGCGCCGGCAGCGCGCGCTGGAGAACCACCACGGTCTCGTGAGCGCCCTGCTCCTGCTCGCAGGCGTGGAGCAGCGGCTCGCGGACGCGGCGGCGGCGCGCGCCACGCTCCAGGAGGTGCTCGGCCTCGCGCGGGGTGACGAGAACCGCAACGAGGTCGTCGAGGCGCGCGCGCGCCTGGCCGTGCTCGATGCGGATCAGGCCGAGGCGGCCGAGGCGGCCCTGCAGGACGGGGAGCCCCACCTGAAGCACGAGACGCGTACGGTCGCGCACCATCTCCTCTGGCTGGCCACCGGCGATCCCGGGCAGCTCCAGCAGGCGCACCGCTGCGTGGTGTCGACCTGTGAGAACGCGCCGGAGGAGGACCGGTCCTCCATGCTCGAGAACGTACCGCTCTATCGCGACATCCTCCGGGCCTGGAACGAAGTGCGCGTGGAGGAAGATCGCCCCTGATCTCGCCCGTATCGCGCCCCGTTCGTGCTTCTTCCGCGCAATTCACGCACGCAACGGGCCGAAATCGAGATTTGTCGCTATGATGCCGCCTCTTCTTGCTCCAAGAATTCTACCTGGAACCGCACATGCCCAATTTCAATGCCGCCTTCAAAGCCGAAGTTTCCCGTCTCGCTCGCAAGGAGCTCCGCACGGAGGTCGGCGCGACCAAGAAGGCTGCGGCGCAACTCCGCCACGACGTCGCCGCCCTGAAGCGCCAGGCGGCCGCCCTCGAGAAGAAGGTCGCCTTCCTGGCGAAGCAGGAAGGACGGCGGTTGACGGCCGCTCCCTCCGGGAAGGCGCCGAAGGGCACCCGGTTCTCGCCCAAGTGGGTCAAGTCCGACCGGAAGCGCCTCGGCGTCTCCGCGAAGGACTACGGCCGGCTCGTCGGCGTCTCCTCGCTGACGATCTACAACTGGGAAGGCGGGAAGTCGAAGCCGCGCGAGAAGCAGCTGGCGGCCTGGGCCGCGGTGCGGGGCATGGGCAAGCGGGACGCCATGCGCCGCCTCGAGGTCCTCGAGGGCTAGCCTCGGGGCCTGGATCTCCGTCGCCCCCCGCGGGCAGGATGTCGCGACGTGGCCGTTCCTCTCGACCTCCTCGCCGACCTGCCCGCGGACCCCGCCCTCGCGGACGTCCGGTCGGCGGTCGCGTCGCTCGTGCAAGCCGACTCCGAAGGGACCGACCCCCTCGCCCTGCAGGAGGCCGTCGCGGGTCTGCGACGCGTGTGGCGGGAGGTGCCCGAGGCGTTCGACGACGCGGTCGTGGCGCGCCTCCGCGAGCTGACCACGTCGGCCGCCGCGCGGCGCTCCGACGTGTCCCCCGAGGAGGTGCTGGCTTCGGTGTTCGGCTACCCCGAGTTCCGGCCGGGCCAGCGCGAGATCATCGACGCCGTGCTCTCCGGCCGCGACTGCATCGGCGTCATGCCGACCGGCGCGGGGAAGTCCGCCACGTATCAGATCCCCGCGCGGGTGCTGGGCGGCACGACCCTGGTGGTGTCGCCCCTGATCGCCCTCATGAAGGACCAGGTGGACGCGCTCGCCGAGGTGGGCGTTCGCGCGACCTTCCTGAACTCGAGTCTCGAGCCGGAGGAGCGGGCGCGATGCGTCGAGCGCCTGCGCCGCGGCGAGATCGAGCTCGTCTACGCCGCGCCGGAGGGGCTGCGGGCCTCGGTGGCCTACGAGCTCGACCGGGTCGACCTGCGGCTGATCGCGGTCGACGAGGCGCACTGCATCAGCCAGTGGGGGCACGACTTCCGGCCCGCGTACCGGGAGCTCGCCGGCTTGAAGGAGCGGTTTCCGCGCGTGCCGGTGCTGGCCCTCACCGCGACGGCGACGCCCCACGTCGTCGCCGACATCGTCGAGCAGCTGGCGATGGAGACCCCGCGGGTCTACCGCGGCTCCTTCTTCCGGCCCAACCTCCACGTCCACGCCTACCGGAAGGGCCGCAAGGGCGACCCGGCGCGGAAGGTTCCTCCCATCCGGCAGGCGATTCTCCGGCTCGTGCGTGCGCGGGAGGGTTCGAGCGGCATCGTCTACTGCCTGGCGCGGCGCTCCGTCGAGCCCACGGCGCGCTACCTGCAGGAACACGGAATTCGAGCCGTCGCCTACCACGCGGGCATGGAGGCGGACGACCGGACGCGGGCGCAGGACGCGTTTCGCGACGACGACGCCGACGTGGTGGTCGCTACGATCGCCTTCGGCATGGGCATCGACAAGTCGAACGTCCGGTACGTCATTCATCGGGACATGCCCCGGTCGATCGAGGGGTACTACCAGGAGATCGGACGCGCCGGCCGCGACGGGCTCGAGAGCGACTGCGTGCTCTTCTACTCCTGGGCCGAGGTCGTGACGTACGACCGGTTTGCCGCCGACGCCGCGCCGGAGGTGGGGGAGCGGCTCCGCGCGCAGGCCCGCGCGATGTACGCGCTCGCCGACGACTGCGTGTGCCGGCACCAGGCCCTGGCGCTGTACTTCGACGAGCGGATGGATCCGTGCGGCACCTCCTGCGACATCTGCGCGTATGCCGACGTCCTGGCCGCGGCACCGGCCGCCAGGGCGGCGAGGCGCGGCCGTGCCCCGCGTCACACCCCGGCGCCGACGCCGGAGGCCGCCGAGACGTTCGAGGTCCTGCGCGGGCTCCGCGCGGCGATCGCGCGCGAGGGCGGCGTGCCCGCCTACGTGGTCTTCTCGGACGCCGCCCTGCTCGAGATGGCGCTTCGCCGCCCGTCGTCCATGGACGACCTGCGCGAGATCCCCGGCGTCGGGCCGAAGCGCTCCGCACGTTACGGCGACCGCTTCCTGGATGCGCTCAGGGACTGCTGACGTCCGGGCGCCGCCTCCGGCTGCGCGTGGGCGTCACGCCTTCGAGATCTCGCGGTAGAGGCGGACCGACGCGCGCATGCTCTCGCGCCGATCGGCCGGTGCGTGACGGACCAGGTGCTCGAGGAGCGCCTGCGCCTCCTCGAACAACTCGCGGTTGCGGGTCGCACGGTAGAGGTCGTAGAGGGCCTCCAGCCGTACCACCGTTCCGAGGTGCGCCTCGTGGGACCTGAACGACGCGAGCACGTCCGTCGCGTTCGCGGCGCCCAGCGCGGCGAGCGCCGCCGCGGCCGTCACCTCCGCCGCCGGTTCGTGGGTGTCGCGGGCGAGCGCCACCGCCTCCTCCAGGTGCGCGCGACCGCTTTCGAGGTCGCCCTGTTGGGCCAGGGCCCGGCCCAGCAGGCTCAGCGCGTTGGTCCGTCCGGACGGGAAGGGGTGTCGGTCGAAGAGGGCGATCGAGGTCCTGAGGAGCGAAACGGCGCTCCCGGTGTCGCCCTGTCCGATCGCCATGGCCCCCAGCTCGTTGAGGCCGCAGGCCTCGAGGCGGCGGTCGCCGACGTCCTTCAGGATCCGGATCGAGTGCTCCACGGAGGCCCGTGCGCCTTCGAAGTCGCCCAGCGCCCGTAGCGCGCCTCCCAGCAGGCCCCGGTACATGGACTCCATCCTGCGGTTGCCCAGCTCGCGGCAGGCGTGGATGGCGCGTTCGAAGTACGTGCGGGCCTCCTCCAGCCGGCCCATGCTCTCGTACGTCCGTCCGAGGTTTCCGCACGCGAGCATCACGCGGTCCCGGTGGCCGCCCTCCCGGACCACGTCCAGGAAACGCAGCCAGGCATCCAGGGCTTCCTCGTGCCGCCCCGCGCGCATGCAGACCCCGCCGATCCGGGCGAGGACGCCGGCCTCCACGTCGCGGTCGCCGGCCGCGCGCGCGATGCCGAGCGCCTCCTCCGCCGCGGCCTCCGCCTCCTCGGCGCGGCCCAGCGCCCACAGCGCGCCCGCCAACTGGCCGAGCAGGGCGCTCTCGCGGTTCCGGTTCGCGCTGCGACGGGCGACCACCAGGCCCGCTGCGAACTGGTCGAGCGCATCCTGGTGCCGGCCGAGGCGCGTGAGGAAGAAGCCCATGTGCTGGCGACAGAGCGCCGTCACGTCGTCGAATCCACCGGACTCGGCGCGCTCGATGGCGGCCTCGAGCGAACGGACGGCTTCCTCGTGGTCCTCCAGCCGCGAGAGAAGCACCCCGCGGGCCATGTCGATGCGTATGTGTTGCCGGTCGTCGTCGACGAGCTCGGCCAGCTCGCTCGCCTCCTCGATCGCGGCGCGTTCGGCACCGCGCTGGGCGGTGGCGTGCAGGTGGCCGGCGAGCAGGAGCAGGAGGTCGATGCGCTCGTGGGGCGACATTCCCGGTGCGGTGTCCAGGGCGCGGCGCATCAGTGCGCCGGCGGACTCGCTCCCCTCGTGGAGACTCACGTGGCGCACGGCGGCCCGCAGGAGGGGCGCTGCCTTCTCCGGTTCACCGCCGCCGAGCAGGTGCCGGGCCAGGGCGTGGGCGACATCGCCCTGCCCGCCGTCGCCCGACGCCAGGTCCACGCCCTCGCGCGCGGCCAGGGCTTCGGCCAGCAGGGTGTGGTACTCCTGCAGCAGCAGCAACGGCAGGTCGCCGAGCACGACCTCCTGCACGAGGTGGTGGTCGAACTGGTAGAGGTTCCCGTACGACCGCACGAGACCTCCGCGGCGCTCGAGGTGCGCCAGCGTCTGCAGGATGCCTACGCGCGGGACCTGGAGGACGCGGGCCTGGAGGTCCGGATCGAAGGCGTGGCCCTGGACCGAAGCCACGTCGACCAGGTGACGCTGGTCGGTGGAGAGCTCGTCGAGTCTGAGGCGCACGAGGTCCTTCACCGCGGAGGGGGTCTCGACCTGCGCGATCGCCGACACCTCCTCGTACCGGCCGTCGGCGCGGCGCCGGAGCTGGCCGGACTCGCTGAGCCCACGCAGCAGCTCGAACACGAAGAACGGCACACCGTCGGACTTGTCCGCGATCAGGGGTCCGACACGCTCCGCCACCGCGGCGTCGTGGAAGAGCGCCTCCACCAGCCGCTGCAGGGCGTCGGCGTTCAGCCGTCCGACGTTCAGTCGCCGGAAGCCCGCGAGCCTGGAGAGCTCGGAGAACTCCTCGTCGAGCGTCCCCGGACGCGTGGTCAGGACGAGCAGAATGGGCAGGCCCTCCAGGGCGCGCGCCATGGCGACCACGCGTCGTTTCGTCGACGGGCTCGCATTGTGGAGGTCCTCGACGAACCACAGAACGGGCTTCTCGACGGCCAGGCCGCGCGCGAGTCGGATGAGCGCGGCGGAGAGCGCGTCTCCGGTCAGCGGCGCGGAGTCGCCGACGGAGACCTCGTGCCTGAGCGTCGCGGCGAGGGCGCGGGCGAGCGTGACCGAGCCGTCGAAGTACGGGACGAGGCGCTCTTCGAGTCGTGCCGCTCCGAAGTGATCGAGGACGGCTTTCGTCAGACCGTTCTGCGTCCCTTCCGGCGGGTAGGAGCCGTAGAGGGTGCGGACGTCCTCTCGCTCCACCTCGGTGAGCAAGGCGTCCAGGAGCCGGGTCTTGCCGACGCCGGCCTCGCCTTCCACGAGGATCGTCCGGCCCTCGCCGCGCCGGGTGGCCTCCCAGGCGCCGCGCAGCATCCCGAGGTCGCGCGAGCGACCGAAGAGACCCGACTCCCGCGTCACCGGAATGCGCAGGCGGCGGAGCGCGCGGTCCGCCTCCCGGGAGCGGTCCGCCCACCAGGTTCCGTCCTCGCCGCGATCGAGTGCCTCCTGGAGCTCGGCCGTGGAGGAGAAGCGCCGCTCGGGCGCCTTGTCCATCAGCGTCGCCACGACCTCCGAGAAGAAGGGCGAGACGTCCGGTTGCGTGTCGGCCAGCCGCCGCGGGCTCGCGTGGATGTGGGCGCCGATGATCTCGGCGGGAGTCTCGCCGGGGAACGGGTGATGGCCCGCGGCGAGCTCGTAGAGGATGAGCCCCAGCGCGTACTGGTCGTAGGAGGGTTCCAGTTCGGCTCCCCGCAGCTGCTCCGGCGCGGCGTAGAGCAGGGATCCCGCGAACTGGCCCTCCTTCGTGAGCGAGGAAGTGGAGTGGACGGGGCGCGCCAGGCCCAGGTCCATGATGCGGACCCGATCGTCACGCGTGATGAGTACGTTCTCGGGCTTCAGATCGCGGTGGATGATCCCGGCTTCGTGGATCGCCCGCAGTCCCGCCACGATCTGGCGGGCGAGCTCCCGGAGCAGGCTCTCGGGCACGCAGCCCAGTTCCAGGAGCAGGTCCCGGAGGGTGCGCCCGTCCACGAACTCCATCACCAGGTAAAAGAGCCCCTCGTCCGTACGCCCGAAGTCGTAGATCTGTACGGCGTGGGGATGGTCGAGGCGGCTGGCTGCGTGGGC
>JAUXCH010000709.1 GCA_030618975.1 Planctomycetia bacterium | reverse complement strand
CTCATCAAGCGCGTGCTGGTGATGATCCCCACGTTCGTGGGGGTCACCATCGTCATCTGGCTGGTGATGACGCTCGCGCCCGGCGAACCGGAGGCGGCCTCCTCGGGCGGCGGCGCGCTCGACCACGGTCCGCCCGAGAACCTGCAGGACCTCGAGTCCCAGGACCGGAACGTGAGGATGTTTCGCCGGCAGTTCAGCCTGGACCGGCCGCGGTTCTTCAACGCCTGGCCGGGTCTCGAGAAGGAGGAGATCCTCGCCGCGCTCGAGACGAAGCAGGTCGGCGTCCGGGGCGGTCGGTCGCCGGAAGACGTGCAGGCGGCTACGCGCTCCCTCGACGACTGGGGCGCGTACGCGATCCCCGCGCTGGTCGATCTCCTCGACGAGACCTACGACGATCCCGAGCTCCAGACCCTCGCGCTCCGCTACCTGAGGCAGGCCGCGTACACCTTCCGCGCCGTGCGTCCCGCCGGCTACCAGCCGACGGAGGAGGACCTCGCCGAGGACCGGCGCGTCGACGAGGAAAACGCCCTCATCGGCAGCCCGGACTACCTGTGGAAGCCCGGCGCCGACCGCATCGCCCGCGAGCCGGTCGTCCAGCACTGGAACCGGTGGCTGGAGGACCGCAAGGACCGCTGGGATTTCTCGGGCTGGGACCGGTTTCGCATCGGTCTCGTCGACACGCAGTTCGGCAAGTACTGGAGCAACCTGCTCCACGGGGACCTGGGCCTCTCGAATCGGACGAAGGAGCCGGTGCTCCAGATGATTCTCGGGCGTCTCAAGTACTCGCTGTCCCTCGTCGTCCCGTCCTTCCTCATCGCCTGGGTCCTCGCCATCTTCCTCGGTGTCTTCGGCGCCACGCACCACGGCAAGGCCTCGGACCAGGGCATCGCGTTCGTCCTCTTCATGCTGTACAGCATTCCGACCTTCGTCATGGGCACGATCCTGCAGCGCTGGCTGGCCGTGTCCTGGGGCTGGTTCCCCACGGAGGGCTTCGAGAGCGCGAACGCCCTCGAGACCATGACGACGTGGGAACACTTCCTCGACGTGCTGAAGCACATCGCGCTTCCGATGCTCGTCTACACGTACGGCGGTCTGGCCTACATCTCCCGGCAGGCCCGCTCCAGCATGCTCCAGGTCCTCAGGGCCGACTTCGTTCGGACCGCGCGTGCCAAGGGTCTCAGCGAGCGCACGGTCATCTGGAAGCACGCCGTCCGCAACGGCATGATGCCCATCGTCACCCTGCTCGGCACCGCATTGCCCGTGCTCCTCGCGGGCAGCGTCATCATCGAGTACATCTTCAACATCGACGGATTCGGCCTGCTGATGATCAAGTCCATCTTCCAGAAGGACTACAACGTCGTGATGGGGATCCAACTCATCGTGGCCGCCCTCACGCTCATCGGTCTCCTCCTGACCGATCTCATCTACGCCGCCATGGACCCCCGGATCTCCTACAAGTGACCGCGTCGCCCGACTCCCGGCCGCCCCTCGAGACCCGTCCCCGGGACAGCCAGTGGTCCATCGTGGCCCGGCAGTTCCGCCGCAAGCGGTCGGCGGTCTGGGGCCTCAGGATCACCATCGGCCTCATCCTGCTGGCGATCTACGCCCCCGTCCTCGCCTCGGGCATCCCCTTCGTCTGGAAGGAACCCGGGGGCTCGCTCCAGCTTCCCTGGCTCACGCGGCTCTTCGACGTGAACGTGTGGGAGCACGGGATCGACCGC
The DNA here is from genome assembly GCA_030618975.1 of Planctomycetia bacterium. Taxonomy (GTDB): domain Bacteria; phylum Planctomycetota; class PLA2; order PLA2; family JAEUHO01; genus JAUXCH01. Next base: position 1,370 of record JAUXCH010000709.1, on the reverse strand, counting down.
TTCTTCAACCTGCTGCTGGTCTCGGTCACCCTCTGGTTCGTCGTCCGGCTCGTGCTCCGCTTCGCCGTGCGCGGGCGGGACGACCGGGACCGCCTGCGGCCGAAGATCCGGAAGGGGTTCGTCGCCCTCACGTTGGCCGTCGCCGTCGTCCAACTCCTCGGCTGGGGACTCCTCACGAGCGATCCGGCCGTGGACTACCGGGCCCGCGAGGCCCAGTGGAAGGCCGAGGGGCTCGACGTGCTCGTCGTGAGGCCTCCGGTGCCCTACTCCTACCGCGACCAGCTGCCGACGCTCGACGACAAGTTCCGCGGCTTCCTCGACTTCGAGCGGGGCGAGGTCCACCTCCTCGGCACCGACGAGATCGGGCGCGACATCTTCGCCCGCATCCTCTACGGCACGCGGATCTCGCTGACGATCGGGCTCATCGCGGTCTCGATCTACGTCACGATCGGCACCGTGCTCGGCGCGCTCGCGGGTTACTTCGGCGGGCGGGTCGACATGCTCATCATGCGCCTCGTCGAGATCATGATCTGCATTCCGTACCTGTTCCTCCTGTTGACGATCGTGGCGCTGTTCCAGCAGCAGTCGATCTTCCTGATCATGTTCGCGATCGGCATCATCTCGTGGACGGGCGTGACGCGTCTCGTACGCGGCGAGTTCATCCGCGAGCGAAACATCGAGTACGTGGACGCCGCGCGCGCCATGGGGTTTCGGACGCCGCGCATCGTGTTTCGACACATCCTGCCCAACGCGATGGGACCGGTCCTGGTCGCCGCGACGTTCGGCGTGGCGGGGGCGATCCTCGCCGAATCGGGCCTCTCCTTCCTCGGCATGGGCGACGTGACCGTGCCCTCCTGGGGCGCGATCCTCAACCACGGGCGCGAGAACGAGTACTGGCACCTCATCCTCCCGCCCTCGGTCGCCATCTTCCTCACCGTCACGGCGCTCAACCTGGTCGGTGACGGCCTCCGCGACGCCCTGGACCCGAAGCTCCGCGATTGACGCACGAAGAAGTGCGGGAGGGCTCTGCATGCGCCGCGCCTCGCTGATCGTGCCGTTGCTCCTCTTCGTCGTGGTGGCCGGTGGAACGCGCGCCGAGGCGGGCGACGACCTCCAGGCGATCCGGCGTGTGATCGTGAACTCGCAGGACCCGGAGCGACGCATCGCCCAGATCCCGCGCCTGGTAGCGAACGGAGAACCCGGGGCGGCGACCCTGCTCGGCTGGCTGGTCGGGCACGACCGCACCCTGGCGGTGCGCATCGGTGCCGCCCAGGGTCTGGGACGCATCCGGGCCGAGAACGCGACGGCGCTCCTGCTGGAGCACATCCCGCGCGGAGGGACGCGCGCGCTCCGGCAGGCCCTGGCGGCCT
>JAUXCH010000370.1 GCA_030618975.1 Planctomycetia bacterium | reverse complement strand
TCGGACGGTGATGCCGGGGAGGGTGACGCCGAGGACGGTGGATCCAAAGACGGTGACGCCGGGGACGGTGACGCCGAGGACGATGGCTAGAGCCGGCACGTGACCCAACCCGTCGCCTCCATGACCGGAGCCGGCGCGGCGGCGGTGGACCACGAGACGGGCCGCTACGCCGTCGAGCTGCGCTCGGTGAACCACCGCTTCCTCAAGACGTCGGTCCGGAGCCACGGCCCCGTCTCGGCGGTGGATCGCACGGTCGAGGAACTCCTGAAGGGGCGCGTCGTCCGGGGACACGTCTCGGCCTACGTACGGTTCACGCCCGCGCCGCGGACGGCGGCCACCGCCATCGACGAGGAGGCGTTTCGCGAGGCCGCCGCCCGGCTGACCGCGCTCGCGAGCGCGAGCGGGATGGACCCCGTCCAGGTCGCCGACGTGCTCCGCGTCCCGGGCGTGGTCGGAGAGACCGCGCGCGCGCGGGACGACCAGAGCCGCGCCCCGCTCACCGACGCCGTGCGAGCGGCCGTCGACGAGTTCGTCACGTCCCGCCGCCGCGAGGGGGAGTTGATGGCCGCGGAGATCCGGACGCTCCTCGGGCGCATCGCAGAGGCCGTCAGCGACATCTCCGCGCACGCCGCCGAGGTGCCCGCCGCCTACCGCGACCGGCTGACGGCCCGTCTCGACGAGCTGCTCGAGGGGAGCGGCACCCGCTTCGACCCCGACCAGCTCGCGCGCGAGGTCGCCCTGCTCGCGGACCGGTCGGACGTCCGCGAGGAGATCGCCCGGCTGGAGGCGCACCTCCAGCACGCCAGCGAGGTCCTCGCCGCCGGGGGCCCGGTGGGCCGCAGGCTGGACTTCCTGATCCAGGAGATGAACCGCGAGGCCAACACCATCGGCTCCAAGGCCGTGGATCTGAGCATCTCGCGGCGCGTGGTCGACATGAAGAGCGACGTGGAGCGCCTGCGCGAGCAGGTGCAGAACCTGGAATGAGCGCGTCGGGGGCTTCAGGGGTTTCGGGGGCTGCGGGGGCTGCGGGGGCTGCGGAGGCTGCGGAGGCTTCGGGACACCGCGTGAAGCCGCGACTCCTCGTGCTCAGCGGGACGAGCGGCGCGGGCAAGACCACCGTCGCCGAGCGCCTGCTCGCCGATCCCCGGTACGGCCGGGCGCGCACGGCCACGACGCGCGCCCCGCGGGACGGCGAGGTCGACGGCGTCGAGTACGACTTCCTCACCGAGGAGGCCTTCCGGGCCGGTCTCGCCCAGGGAGCCTTCGTGGAGCACGCCGACGTCTACGGGAACCTGTACGGTACCCCTCGGGCGAATCTGGAGGCAATCCTCGACTCCGGGCGACACTGCGTGCTGGTGGTCGACGTGCAGGGGGTGCGAAACCTCCGGCAACAGGCCATCGAGGCGTACACCACGTACGTATTCGTCGAGGCCCCGAGCCCCGAGGAGCTGAAACGGCGCCTCGAGCGTCGCGGCAAGGACGATCCGGCAGCGATCGAGCGTCGCCTGGAGGCGGCGGCGAAGGAACGGGAAGAGGCCGAGGGATTCGACCTCGTCCTGACGAACGACGACGTCGAGTCGGCGGTGCGCCGCATGGTGGCACACGCCGGTCTCGACTGGACTCCGCACCGCGCGGAGGAGTGAGCAAACGATGGAAGAGAAGATCCGCATCATCGACGAGCTGGAGCAGAAGGTCGGCGGCCGGTTCCTGCTGACCACCCTGCTGCAGAAGCGTGTCCGCGAGCTGGTCGCCGGCGCGCCGCGGCTCGTGGACATCCGTTCGGACAACCCGATCGACATCGCGATTGAGGAGGTGCGCGCGGGCAAGATCGAGCTCGTCCCCGAGGACGCAGAGTAGTCCGCCTCCCCCCGAGGGTTGCGCCATGGCCAGGATCGTGCTCGGCGTCAGCGGCTCCATCGCGGCCTACAAGGCCTGCGATCTCGCGTCGAAGCTCGTGCAGGACGGCCACGTCGTCGACGTCGTCATGACCGAGGCGGCCCAGCGCTTCGTCCGGCCCCTCACCTTCGGCGCCCTCACGCACCGCCGCGTCTTCACCGACGCGACCTGGGGCGAGGGCGAGATGCCCCAGGACCACCTCGCGGTGATGGCGGAGGCCGACGTCTTCGTCGTCGCGCCGACGACCGCGAACCTGCTGGGAAAGTTCGCCCACGGGATCGCCGACGACATCCTCTCCGCCGGATACCTCGCCGCGACGTGTCCGGTGCTCCTCGCCCCTGCGATGAACCACCGCATGTGGGCCCACGCCCGCGTCCGGGCCAACGTCGAGCGCCTCCAGACCGACGGGGTGCGCTTCGTCGGCCCCGAGCAGGGTTGGCTCAGCGAAGACGAGGTCGGCCACGGCCGCATGAGCGAGCCGGCCGACATCGTGACCGCGATCGAAGAGGCGCTCGCGGGGGCGTAGGGCGCGTCCGATACCGCGGGCGGCTCAGGGGGCAGGGGGCAGTCGAATCTCCACCTCGTCCCCGCCGTTCGCCGTCGCCCTCGAGGTGGACCGTCCCGCGGATCGAATCCGTCTTCTCGAAGCGGAGGCGGTGGGGCTCACCGCCGGCGCGTAACCCGCTCGCGAGGGCGACCCTGCTGCCTCGCACGGGCCCGGCGTAGAGCGTCCAGCACGCGGCCCCGTGCGGGAGATGGCGAGACGTGCTGGGGAGCCACCGAGAGTCGTAGACTGTGTGGGTGCCGACGGTTCACCGAGATGGCCCCTATTGTATAGGCGCACGTTCTCTCGCAGTTCTTGTTCTCTTTCACGCAAGCTCATCTGCAGCGACGAGGGAGGATCGAGGGCCCCCAACACCGTGAGGGCGTAGCCCGATCGGCGTTGGGGGCCCTCGGCGCTGTGGGTCAGGACGGTGGACCTCGGCCCACGCTGCCCCGGCCCACGTGAGCAGCAGGGCGCGTCGAGAGGGTGGGCCTCACGAGCGCTCCAACCACTCGGCCAGTCGCACGGTTGCGGCCCGAAGCCGGAGTTTCAACCCCGCGAGTTCCGACTCAGGAAGGAGCGGCGCCAGTTCTTCGGAGATCGCGGCATCATCGACGCGCTGGACGGCCTCGCGGAGTGCACGAGCGAGATCCGCCTTCGTCATCCTCTTCTTCGACTTCAGCTCAGGAATGCGTGACTGCACCCTGGCCAGTCGTGCCTCGAGCGTCTCGAGGTTGGGATGCTGACCGAGGCGGGCCGAGATGAAGTAGCAGTCGTAGAGATCGCGCAACAGGCGGCGTTCGTTCCACGCGGCCAGCTTGTGCGCCAGAGCCTCATCCCAACTCATGACGCGCACGATATGCGAGGGCTGATCGAGGGACTGAGCGAAACCGGCTGTGGCCATCGCCGCCGATGGGCACTGGGTCGCCACGCTCACCTCGACCTGGATGGCTACATCGTCCACGCACACGTCGGCTCGCAGCATCTTCGAGTGAAGGCGGATCGTGACGTCTGCGCCCTCGATCTCGTTGAGTACGCTTTCGATCCGCTCCCGGACTTCAACCTTCGATCGGAACGGCACGAACACGTAGTCGATGTCCGTCGTCGCACGTGGGCTGTCGACCAGGCGCAAGGCCATGCCGCCCTTCAGCACAGCGTGATCTTCGAATACCTCGGCAAAACGGTGCATCACCCAGAGGAAGAGCGCGTCGGCGGTCGCGGGCCTCGGCAACGGTGCGGTCATGCGCCCTCCAGAAGCCCCTTGGCAAAGGCAACGAATCTCGGATTTCGATAGCGCTTCAAGTAGGCGCGAAAGCGATCTCCGTCGAGCTTCTCGAACGCGATGTCGGAGTAGATGTCGAAGACGTAGCGACGACCCCGGAGGTGGAAGTACAGCACGTCCAAGACGGCCTTCTCCGCGTCGGCCCATGCCACGCCGTCGATCGGCTGGTGCCCGAAGTCGAGGTGCGGTGCGATGCCCACGTGTACGATCTCGACGCCAAGCCCCGAGTAGCGCCGCGCCACCCCGACCTTGGCGGCCATGACGTGCCGCTGAGGTGCGCTGCCCACGAGCAGCTCTCGGGCCAGCGCCGTGCCGAAGCTGATGTAGGACCGAGGTGCGATCCGCTGGCTGAGCGTCGCCAGGTCGAACTCCGCGGTCACGTACCACCCGCGCATGAACCGTCGCAGCGCTCCGACGTCACACAGAGCACGGATCCTGCGTGCGAACGCGGCGGGGTGCTTGTCCCCCAGCGCCGTCTGCAGGTCGGCCTTCGAGAACACGCCCCGCTGTGCAGCGGCAAGGGTCTGGAGCAGGCGGTCATCCACGGCAACGTTCATATCAACAGTTACTATACACATGCGTAGTCTAACTATCGATATGAATCACCCCTTCATCGACCCGGTTGCGCAGACCTCCACGCGGACGGCGGCATCCGGGATGCGAACTGCCCACGAACGCGAGGGCACCTCCTCGCCCGAGCGAGCATGGGTCCGCCGTGTGGCCGGCGCGCTCGTCCACGACGCTGCACGCCAGGCGCCCTGCGACCGCATCGTTCAGGGGCTTGCAGCATGATCGGAATCCATGCGGGATAAAGAGACTCACGGGCTCCCATTTTCGCTCAGGTACTGCCGCAGAGGGCCTGGGAGTCGGCTATTGGATGGCGACAAGCAGCAGGTGGAGCCGAGTCGAGTCCACTGGACCGGACAGGTTTGGGTCCGCACCCTCTGCCCCTCTGGAGAAGGCCGCCTCCTCTGCCTCGGGCGGCGCGGGCCGCCAGCCCAGCCGACGCAGTTGCTTGCGCACCACCTTCTCGGTGATGCCCAGTCGCTTCGCGATCTGGCGGTTGGTGAGGCCCTCCGCCTTCCAGCGGGCACCGGGGGGGAGGTCTGCGCTCTCAGAGGCCGCAGACTCCGCAACTTGCCCCTCGAGACGGTTTCCGCCCCCCGACGGGGCCACCGGGCTCCAACGTTCCGCCCGTCCGGCACCCGCCCCGCGTCGCCGATCTACGCAGGGAGGCCGACCTTGACGGGATCGTTCCGTACAAATGTGCTATTTTGACAAAATGTGGGTATCGGGTACGCTGGAGCGTCTGGACAATCGGGAGATCCGTCATGAGCCGCATTTCGATCGACGTGACCGCGGAGGAGCACCAGAGGTTGAAAGCCATGGCGGCCCTGCAGGGCAAGTCGATCAAGGAGTTCGTCCTCGCCAGCACGCTCGGTGCACATGGCGACGATCCGGCCCTGGCCGAGCTCGAAGCCCTGCTGGACAGGCGCATCCGAAGAGCGAAGACGGAGGGTCCCGGCGGCCGAACCGTAGAGGAGATCTTCCAGCAAGCCCGTAGGGAGGCCGAGCGTGGCCCCGAGGTCTGATGGCGTACGAGCTGACACCTGACGCCGAGACCGACCTGCTCGAGATCGCGGTCTACACGATCAAGACCTGGGGCCTCGAACAGGCCGATGTCTACGAGGTGGCCCTCGTGAACTGTTTCCGGGCCATCGGACGTGGCGAAGCACGATCGTCGACGCCAATCCCTCACCGCCCCGAGTTGCGGGTCACCCGCTGCGAGCACCACTACGTGTTCTCATGGCACGAGGAGAACACCCGCGCTCTCATCGTGGCCAGCCTCCACGAGAAGATGGCCTGGCTGGCGCGCTTGCGCGAGCGGCCTGGCCAGGCAGGTCTC
>JAUXCH010000283.1 GCA_030618975.1 Planctomycetia bacterium | reverse complement strand
TCGCGGGGCGGCGACCGCTCCCTGCTTCGCGTGCACGTGCGGACTCCCGCCCCCAGGCCGGCCGCCCCCGGCCTTGCCGGAGGGAGTCCGGAGGGGACTTGCGCCTCGGCCGCCCACGCGGTCCCCGGGAGAACCGGACGAAGGCGCGAGGCCGGGAGCGTTGCCCGGTCGTGATCGCCCTCGGTGACGCCCCCTCTGCGACGCATAGGCTCTGTGCCCCGATCGATCTCCCGCGAAGGAATTCCATGCAGCACATCGGCCTCCACGTTTCCGATCACGGGCTCGAGAACCACGGCATCCGGACCGCGGGTGTCGTCCACTGGAACCTCACGACCCCGGCCCTCTACGAGCAGGCGATTAGACGGGGTGAGGCGAAGCTGGCGCACCTCGGTCCGCTCGTCGTCCGCACGGGCCTGCACACGGGCCGGGCGGCGCACGACAAGTTCGTCGTACGGGAGCCCTCGAGCGAGGAGCGCATCTGGTGGGGCGACGTGAACCGGCCGTTCGAGGAGCGTCGCTTCGACCGGATCCACGCCCGGCTGTGCGCGTACCTGCAGGGACGCGACCTGTTCGTCCAGAACTGCTTCGCCGGGGCGGACGAACGCTACCGCCTGCCCGTGCGTGTGGTGAATGAGACCGCGTGGCACGACCTCTTCGCCCGCAACCTGTTCATCCAGGCGACGGACGAGGAACTCGCCTCGCACGTGCCAGAGTTCACGATCCTCCACTGCCCCAACTTCTGCGCGGTTCCCGAGGTCGACGGTACCCGTTCCGAGGCGTTCGTGCTGGCGCACTTCGGCCGGAAGCTGATCCTGATCGGCGGCACCAGCTACGCGGGGGAGATCAAGAAGTCCATCTTCACGGTGATGAACTACCTCCTGCCCTTGCAGGACGTGCTCTCGATGCACTGCGCGGCGAACATCGGGCCCGCAGGGGATACCGCCCTGTTCTTCGGCCTCTCGGGCACGGGGAAGACCACGCTCTCCGCCGACACGAAGCGCACCCTGATCGGCGACGACGAACACGGGTGGTCGGACGCCGGCGTGTTCAACTTCGAGGGCGGGTGCTACGCGAAGGTGATCCGGCTCTCCGAAGAGGCCGAACCGGAGATCTACGAGACGACCCGGCGCTTCGGGACGATCCTCGAGAACGTCACCCTCGACCCCATGACGCGGCGTCTCGACCTCGACGACGACACGCTCACGGAGAACACCCGGGCCGCCTACCCCATCCCGCACATCCCGAACGCCACACGCGACGGCAAGGGCGGGCACCCGAAGAACGTGTTCATGCTGACGGCCGATGCGTTCGGGGTCCTGCCGCCGATCTCGAGGCTGTCGCCCGACCAGGCGATGTACCACTTCGTCTCCGGGTACACGGCGAAGCTCGCGGGCACCGAGGCGGGCATGGGCACGGAGCCCGTGGCGACCTTCAGCGCCTGCTTCGGCGCGCCCTTCATGGCCCTCCATCCGTCCGTGTACGCGAAGCTCCTCGGCGAGAGGATCGAGCGGCACGACGTCGCCGTCTGGCTCGTCAACACGGGCTGGACGGGTGGTCCGTACGGAGAGGGACATCGCATGCCGATCGCCCACACCCGGGCCATGGTGCACGCGGCTCTCGATGGGACGCTCACGGACGTGCCCACGCGCGAGGACGAGATCTTCGGCCTGCACGTGCCCACGAGCTGCCCGGGAGTGCCCTCCGAGGTGCTGGATCCCCGCAGCACGTGGGCCGACCCGGCCGCCTACGACGAGAAGGCCAGGTCCCTGGCCGGGCGCTTCCGCGAGAACTTCCGGATCTACGCCGACCACGTGGATCCGGCCGTGGCCCAGGCGGGTCCGCCCGCCTGAACCGGGCGCGCGGCACGGATTGGGCATCCGAATGCCGAACATTTGTACCGGGTGACAATCCGTCGTAGCGGGTGCCGGTTGCCGGGGCTCGCGTCAGGGCGTCTCGATCTTCGAGATCGCGTGGGCCGCCATCTCGCGGACCTCCTCGTCCGCGTCCCCCTCGTGGAGCGTGCGCAGGGCCGGCAGCGCATCCTTCGCGGCCGGTCCGATCCCGGCCAGCGTGGCCGCCGCACCGGTCCGCACGCGTGCTTCGGCGTGCGTGAGGCCCGCGATCAGCTGCGGCACGGCGTCCGCGCCGAACTCGCTCAGGATCGAGAAGGCCCGGTTCCTCACGTCGTCGTCCTCGTCGGCGAGTGCGGGGACCAGGGCGGGGATCGCCGGGTGGGCGGCGGCGCCCATCCGGGCCAGCGCCCAGCCCGCGCCCCGGCGCACCTCGACGGCCGGATCGGAGAGGGCGGCGCCGAGCGCGGGCACGGACGAGGACGCGGTCTCGCCCAGCCGGCCCAGGGCGTCGGCCGAGGCGACGCGCCCGGTGAGGTCGCCGTCCTGGAGCCCGCGGGCGACGAGGACGATCGTCGAGTTCGGCGGCGGCGGCGTCATCCGCCCCAGGGCCGTCCGCACGTACGCCCGTACGCGGGCGGCGGGGTCCGAGAGCGCCGTCTCGAGCGTCGGGAGGGCGGCAGGGCCGACGGCCGAGAGGGCCTGCGCCGCTGCCCGCTGCACGTCGGCGTCGGCGTCGTGAAGCGCCCGGCCCAGGTCGGGGAGGGCCGCCCGGGCGAGGGGGCCCAGGTAGCCGATCGTCGCGGCCGCCACGCTGCGGGGCCCCGCCTCGCCGTCGGTCAGCACGCGCCTGAGGACGAGGAGCGAGAGCACCGCCTCGTCCGTCACGTCGTAGAGCGCGCGCGCCGCGACGAGGCGCACGCCGACGTCGGGGTCCTCGAGGCGCGCGCTGAGGGCCGGAGCGGACTCGCCCGCCGCCGGGCCGATCGCGCCCAGCGCCGAGGCCGCCGAGGAGCGGACCGCCTCGTCCTCAGAGGCCAGCGCGGCGATCAGGGCCGGGACGGCGGGCGTGCCCACGTCCTTGCCGAAGCTCGCGATGACGGCCGCGGCCTCGGCCTGCACGGCGGCGTCGCCCTTCTCCAGGGCGTGGACCAACACCGGCATCGCCTGGTCGAGGTCGCCGGTGAGTGCGTACAGCGCGCGGGCGAGTCGCACCTGCCTCGGCGTCGGGAGCTTCCGCAGGGATTCGCGGACACCCGAGGTGAGCGCTACCGCCGACGAGCCGATCCGCTGCATCAGCGCGAGTCCGTGGCGGAACACCTCCGGGTCCTCGTGCTCGAGGGCCTGCGCCACCGACGGCACGATCGCCGTGTTGCGGGGGTCGATGCGGAGCAGCACCTCCGTCGCGCGAAGCTGGCGCTCGACGTCCTCGTGCGCCAGCGCCTTCTCGAGGGAGGACTTCGCACCCGGGCCGATGCGGATCAGCGCGATCGCCGCCAGGCGCTCGACGGCCTCGTCCTCGCCGAGCAGCGCGTCGACCAGCGCGGGCACCGCGGCCGCGGCGTCCGTGCCGAGGCCACCCAGCGCGCTTGCGGCGCGCCTGCGGATCTCGCCGTCCTGCGAGGCGAGCGCCCCCCCCAGTGCCGGCACGGCATCCGTGCCGAGGCCCGTCAGGGCGAGAATCACCGTGTGACGCACGCCGGAGTCCTCGTCGTCGACGGCGCCCGCGAGTGCGGGCAGTGCGGGCTTCGCCTTCGCACCCAGGCCCGTGAGCGCGCGCGCGGCGGTGAGCCGCACCGACACGTCGGGATCCGCCAGCGCCTTGCCCAGCGCGAGCGCGGTCTGCTTCACCTCGCGTCCGACTCTCCCCAACGACCACACGCAGATCTGGCGCATGCCCGGATCGGAGTCCTCGAGCCCCTTTGCGAGTCGCCCCACGGCGACGCTCGCTTCGGGCCCCACCCGTCCGAGCGCCTGCGCCGCTTCGAAGCGGACGGCCTCGTCCTCGTCGTCGAGCGCCTGCACGAGGGCCTCGACGGCCGGCGCGGCCCGCTCGCCCATTCCCCCGAGCGCCCGGGCGGCCTCCTGGCGCTCCCACGGCTCGCCGCTCTGCAGGAGCTTCACCTGGTCGTCGAGCTCCGTGTCCGCGAACGCGGGCGACGCGCCGATGACGACGAGGAGGAGGGGGAGGAGGAGAAGGAGGACTCGGGGCATGGGCGGGCTCCAGCGGGCCGCAGGAGGGTACGTCTGCGCGAAGGGCCGACCAACCCCCCGCGGGGGGGAGAGCCACGCATTCGGCCGGTCCGCAGGCTGCAGGAGACTCGCGAAAAGCGCGGATTCGTACCTGACCCCGACCCGCGTACCTGACCCCGATCCGTCTAGGACGCGCGGCGCACCGCGCCGCGGAGGATCGTGGAGAGGAGGTCGCCGACCAGGACGATCGCGGCACCCACCAGGATCCAGAACACCAGCTCGTCGTAGTGGAGCCGGTGACGCGCGTCGGTGATCCAGGTGCCGAGCGAGAGGATGCCGAGCATCCCGAGCACCGTCGCCTCCCGGACGCAGGTCTCCCACCGGTAGAAGAAGTAGAGGAGGAACCGGGGGAGGGCGGCGGGGAACACCCCGGCCGCCGCCACCTGCGTCCGCCGCGCGCCGAGCCCCCTCAGCGCCCGCAGCGGCGCGGGCGGCAGGTTCTCCACGACCTCGGCGCCGAGCTTGCCGAGGATGCCCGCGTTGTGAAGCGCGAGGGCGAGCACCGCCGGCCACGCGTTCGCGCCCAGGATGCCGAACAGGAGAAAGGCCCAGACGTCCTCGGGGATCGACCGCAGGAAGACGAGGAAGGTCCGGACGCCGACCCGGACGACGGTCCAGGCGAGGCGGGTGAGGCGACCGGGCGCGCTCGCGCCGGGCAGGAACGGCTCCGGCGTGGCGAACGTCCGTGCGGCGGGCAGGCAGAGCACGAGCCCGGCGAGCGCCGCGAGGAGGATCGCGGCGAGCGAGATCGCGAACGTCCGGCCCGCGGCCGTCCAGCCCTTCGTCCGCATGAGGTCGCCGGCCCACGCGAGCACCACGCCGCCGTCGAAGGCTCGGCCGCGGACGGGCTGCGGGACGACGCGCTCGGCGAAATCGCTCAAGTGCTCCCCGCTCGCGTTCGAGAGGAGGTCGGCCACGGGGAAGTCGCCGACGAACCACGCGCCGATCGCGAGGACGACCAGGGCGGCGGCGCTCAGGCGCACGAAGCGGCTCCTGGGGCGCCGGCGGTAGAGATCCTCGACGAGGCGTTCGTGCGTCGTCACGCGACCACCCTCCGGCGGAGGGCGCCGCTCCACAGATCGAGGACGGCGACCAGCAGGAAGGTCAGGTACAGGTAGGTCCAGACCTCGCCGTAGTTCGTGGCGAGGAACGACTGCTGGATGCGGCTACCGAGCGTCGCGATGCCGAAGAAGCCCATGATCGCCGCCGAGCGCACCGCGCACTCGAAGCGGTAGAACGCATACGCCGTCATGTCCGGAAGCGCGCGCGGAACGAGTCCGAAGAAGTAGACCTGGAGCGGCGCCGCCCCCGCGGCGCGCATCGCCCGGGCCGTGTCGCGCGGGGCCTCGTCGACCATCTCGCCGAACACCTTGGCGAGCGTGCCCCCGAAGGGGATCGCGATGGCGAGGACGGCGGTGAGCGGGTTGAAGCCGATTGCGGCGAGGAAGAGCACCGCCCAGAGCAGTTCGTGCACGGAGCGCATGCAGCCGATCAGGATCCGTACCGCGCCGTAGAGCGCGGGCGCCACGAACCGGCGCAGGAGGCCGCGCCACCCGGAGCGTCCCCGCGCGGGCTCGTCGGCCCACCACGCGGTCGAGGCGAGGAAGCCGAGGCCGAGCCCGAGGACGAGGGAGAGCCCCATGGCGGCGGCCGCGACGACGATCGTCGTCCAGGCCGCCTCGAGCGCGTCGACCAGGAAGGCCGGCGCGCCCGGCGGCACGAACGCGCCTTCCCAGTCGACGGCGGGCGAGAGCGCGCGGCCGAAGAAGCGCTGGGCGACGAGGAGCCCGCCGCTTCCGGGGACGAGCTGACCGAGACCGAGGTCGAGCGCGCAGAGCGCCCAGACGCCGGCACCGAAGAGCCCCAGGAGGACGAGCCCTCGCGTGCCGACGGGGAAGGGGCGGCGCAGCGCGACCGCGTCAGGCGCCACGGGCCAGCAGCTCGCCGGGCGCCAGCTCGTAGAGGCGCCCGAAGTCCGCCTCGGTCACCTTGTCCGGGGGCCGGTCGAAGACGACGCGGCCCGCGCGGAGGCCCACGAGGCGTCCGAAGGAGGCCCGGGCGAGCTCGAGGTCGTGGATGCTCATGCAGAGGGTCAGGTCCTCTTCGCGCGAGATGCGCGTGAGCAGCTCCACGGTGTCCTTTGCGCGCGCAGGGTCCACGCTCGAGACCGGTTCGTCCGCGAGCAGGGCGACGGGATCCTGGAAGAGGGCGCGTGCGATGGCGACGCGCTGCTGTTGGCCGCCCGACAGCCGGTCGGTCCGCTCGAACAGCTTCTCGGGGATGCCGACGCGCTCGAGGATTGCGTGGGCGCGCACGAGGTCTCTCTTCGACGGACGGAGCATGAGCCGGGCGGACGCGAGGAGCGACACGCGACCCAGCTTTCCGGCGAGGACGTTCTGCGAGACCCTCAGGTTGGGGACGAGCGAGAGGTCCTGGTGGACGAAGCCGATCCGGCTCCTCACGCGTCGGAGCGCGCCGTTCGACAGGTCGCCGAGCGGTTCGCCGTTCAACCGCACCTCGCCCTGCGTCGGCCGCAAGGTGCCGTTGAGCAGGCGGAGCAGGGTCGTCTTGCCGGCTCCGCTCGGGCCGACGAGGGCGACCGCCTCCCCGGG